>JAUIHB010000101.1 GCA_030432465.1 Gammaproteobacteria bacterium | reverse complement strand
TGTTGAGAAAATTGAGTTGTGGTTAACAATGGCAAAAGATATTGATACTTTTTATCTGGCGTCATTGATCATTGTGCTTTTGTTTTCTGATCTGTTTATTGCAGTACCGACACTCACTATAATGATATTGAGTGGTTATTTTCTTGGGCATATATATGGGGCAATAACGTCAATAATAGGTGTCATGTTAGCAGGAATTAGCGGATATATACTGAGCTATTTTTTCGGTGAAAAATTAGAGGTATTGGTTATCAAAGAGCACCAACAAAGATTAGTATTAAGAGAGCAGTTTACTTGTTATGGTGTGTTAATGATTATATTTTCAAGAGCGATGCCTATCCTACCTGAAGTAACGGCCTGTTTATCGGGGTTGACTAAAATGCCATTTACGAAGTTCTTGTTTGCATGGACAGTAAGCTCAGTACCTTATGCAATAATAGCTACATACTCAGGTTCAATTAGTAGCTTAGAAAACCCTAAACCTGCTATCATAAGCGCGGTAGCACTTACGGTTATAATGTGGTTTGCTTGGTTTATAATTAAACGAATATCCAAGCAAAGTACATATAACAATATTTAAAATGTGTTAAACGAATTTGATGTGGGTATTTTAACTGTGTTTAATAAATCCTTAAGTATAGTGATGTAAATATAACGAGAAAATCAACAATAGAATATAGATGGAAAATGAATTGAAATCAGAAAGGAGTACTGTGAGACAACTAGCGATCGTCTTGGTTACTTGCTTGTTGTTATTTTTTGTTTTGATGTATCAGAACCACCGGCTGGAACGTTCAAGTATGAAATGCATTTTCTTTTACCTAGGTCTTGTACAGCCTTGATTAAGCGAGTAGGCAGGAAAGTGTTGCCTAATACATATGGGCCGTTCTCAAGTCATTAGGTATAAGAAAACAACTGAAGAGATCATTTTTTGGATTATCCAACAAGCTGTTAGATTAATAATATGAATAAATTACTTATCACAATTTTATTTTTTTTGAATTCTCCAATTATTTTTGCGTGTAAATGTGATTTACCCAAGGTTGAAGACTACTATGCAAAATGCAACCAATTGTTTACTGCGATTCTTTATCAAGCTAGGGTTGCAGATGAAATTAACGTCGGTGTAATAGGTGAATTATCTAATCCCAAAGACATTATGAAGGGAAGTCCAGATAATATATTAGGCCTAAAATCTGTAGCTATTGGTACATCATGTCAAGGACATTTATTGGTTGGTGAAAGATATTTAATTTGTGGAAATAGTGAGCATTATATTGAAGTTGATTCTTGTAGTTGGACAAAACCAGTAGAATCAGTATGGCCTCCTTATAGTTTAGATGATCTTAAAAATTATAAGAAAAAATTTAACAATGCGCAGAAGAAAAACGCCGATAAAAATAGCGCTTCTTAATTTAATAAGATAATGGACTCACTTACAAAACGGCTTCAAATGAGCCAAACTGAAATTTGATCTTGAATATCCTCGGGTATTTCTTTCCAAAAAGTACTGTAAGCTTGAAAAAGTCAAGTGGTCGTAATAAACACATAACACGTGTCTGAAATTGGAGCATAAATGAAAAACCAATTGTAAACACACACTTTACAAAGTGACTAGGTGCATGGTTGTCCAGAGTCACTTAAAGATAGTGATGAACTACCGCGTTAGCGAAAAGTCTTGTATCAATGAATGTATAAAACAATAAAGCCCTTAACGTGTTAAGGGCTTTAGAAACTAATCTAATCGAAAATTAAATTTTTGGGTTAATATAGATTAAGTGAAAGCGGTTCATAGCTTTGCATGGTGCTAGTCTGATTTTTCCTTATTGACTGGTGTAACTTGCTGACCAACCATCTTCAGTTACAATGTCATCACTTGTAAAATGGATGAGCATACTGCCTTGAGTTGATGTAATACTGGCAGGCAAGCTACTACCACTGTATCGCCCTAGTTGATTTGCATTGCTAGTGTCACCATCATACAGAGTAACAAAATCATACCCTGACTCAGTTTTAAATTCAGAAAAAGAAAGCGTAATGTTTGATGCGCCCTCAGGTTGAATTAATATTTTACAGTTGGCGTTTATACGATAATTCCAGCTTTGACTGCCATCAGAAAAACTGTCATTAGCTTTTCGATAAACTTCGGTGCCTTCACAGAAGGGAATATGTTGGAGATCACGCTCCGGTGCAGCACGCACCATAGCCATGCGTTGGTCAAAGATATAGGTACGAACGGTTGGTGAGTCAATACTAAAGTAACCA
Organism: Gammaproteobacteria bacterium; assembly: GCA_030432465.1. Lineage (GTDB taxonomy): Bacteria > Pseudomonadota > Gammaproteobacteria > Enterobacterales > Kangiellaceae > Aliikangiella. The sequence goes on along the minus strand of JAUIHB010000101.1, from coordinate 9,185 downwards.
TTCATGCTGCCGCCCCAACCCCAGTTCATGTGGTATTTATCACCATCATAACCGTCAACAATCCAGGCGTGACCAATGCCGAGGTCAGAATCTAAACCCGTGAGAATGAAGGGGCGATTTGCCGCGAGTTCTTCTTGTGCCATGGAATGCCATTCGTCGTGCGTTACATCCGAACGATATTCAAAGCCATTGGTAACATAACCAAAATGTTTTTCCAAAGCGCGAGGAATATAGCGTAAAGGAGCCAGAGTAACATCATGCCCGTAGAGTGCATTAACGGTGGCACCTGCGTGGTACATAATTTGTGAGACTTCCCATCGGTGGCGCTCACTGGTTTCATTAGTTACTACATCTGGCATCCAGGGCCAATAGTAATAAGAATTGCCAATGTGGACAGTAATTTCGTCTTGATCATATTGAGGGTAAGCATAGGAATGTGCTCCGCCCTGACCATACCAGGGATACATGTGATAACGCAAAAATTGAGAAATTGCGGTTCCGACACAACCGACCAGCTTTTCATCAGGGGTTTGATCATTATAGTAGCCATTTTGTGACCACTGAGTGGTTGTTAGTGGAGCGATTGGTGTTGAAAGTGTTTCCGTAGCATTTCTGGTTAAAAAGTTTTTCGCAGTATTAACCCGCTCTTTATTACGGAGTATATTTCCGTCGAGTTGTTCCAGTTCCTGTTTAAACCGATTAACCCATTGATTGAGACCAGGGTTATTTATCTTATCAAGATCTTCCGCACCTTGTGTACCATAGGCGAGTACTGGATCATCAATGTTTACTGCTGATACAAAAACAAAGCCTTTGTTATTGACTTGTAAAAGGTAGATAAGCGGTTCGCCTTGCTCACCAGTAAGTGTTTTTATTTGAGTAATTGTGTTGAAAGTATCTGATGGTTTTGCTGTTACCGCATGAGCCATCTGTTGTTTGGCAATCAGTTTAGCTTGTTCCAAAGTGACTGCCTGCAAATTAAATGTAACAGCGCTAGCCAACGCGAATGTGGGTATTGCTCGCTTAAATAAACTACTTTGTTTCATGGAACTCCTCGTTTAAAGCTTGATAGATAATCAAAAATGAATGTTACATTGTATACAAAAATAATATAGGCGAGAAGCTTATTTATCAGTATGTGAAAATTAACATGAGCCAAAATATTGTGAGTTGTGGTTTGATATTTAAATGAAAGCCACAAGATGCGGATTTGGAATAAATAACCGATAGAAAATGTCGTCTGTCGATTAAATGACTCTAAAAAATCGACCGATCGCGATTCGCCTAGTCAGCAATTTAATTCATTTGTGATTATGGCTGAGAGCTTGTGTTAATCAGCGATTAAACTATATTTAACAAGAAGAAAGCACAGGGATTTTATTCCAATCTACTGGTTGCATGAATTAAGGATTGTAAATCTCAGCATTAATATCTCAAAATGCTATACTTTGTCTGTTGGGCAATAACTAAACGATTACAGTCAATAACCGCGGAATATATAACGCAGTTATTTTTAATAAAATGACTAAGGGGGATAATTGAGCAAATCAAGACTGCTAAATCGATTTTTATCAGTTATAGCCCTTTTAATCACTTTTAAATCAGGTGCTTATGAGTTTGATAATAAACTATTATATTTTCCCAATGAAGTTTTAGTGAATCAAATTCTTCAGAAGCATGAACCAAAGTCTGTGCTTGATGAGTTGGTAAAAGTCGAAAGCAGAATGCTGGATTCAAATAGTGCCAGTGCTGCTTATTATCTCGCCACTCGTTGTTATCAGGAAAATCTTGATAAGGTGCCAGAAGCGCAAAGAACTAGCCATGCGTTATTTTCTATGATGATTAAAAATAGTGATAATGATGCTCAAATTTATAAAGCTGCGCATCAGTTATGTCTTGGGTTGGATGCGGCCTATCTGAATAAGCTAGAAGAATATTATCAACACTTACAAAATGCTGTTGGTTATATTCGCGATCAGGTCGCACCTTTGCTGACTTATTGGATCCATAAACAATGTGGTATTCAAAGTCAGAGAAGAAATAAGCACTTGGAAGCTCTTGAATCATTAAAATTAGCCTTAGAGATTGCGACAGCTAACGATGATGTTGATAGAATTTATACCATTAGAGGGAGTATTGTTGACTCCGAAGTCGAATTAGGTTTTTTTGAAGAAGCGCTGAAAAATAGTCAATCAGTAATTGAGTGGGCAGAGTCTGAGAAAAAAAATCCGAATTATCTGGCAAAACTTTATCAGGCTCAAGGTTATATATTGTTAATTGCATTGCGACATGAAGATGCGGTGGATGTCCTGAACAAAGGGCTAAAAAATGCAGAAAAAGCTAAAAATGAATTCTGGATAAACACGATATTGAGTAATATCGCAGCAGCTCAGATACGCTTGGAAAAATATGATGAAGCGATTGCAACCTCAGAAAGAGTATTACAGTATTCGAACGAAAATAAAAACGACTATCTAAAAGCGCAATCTAAGGCATTAATTGCGACCGTTTATTTACTTCAGGATAAAGTTGATTTAGCACAACCGCTGATAGAGCAATCGACAAAACAATTTATTGAAACCGATCAGACAAACTCGCTAGCTCAATATTATGGGAGTTGGTCAACAGCACTGTATGATACAGGGCACTATAAAAAAGCTTATAATGCACTGGTAAAGTTTAATGAATATGAAAATGAAATTTTCAATACTGAACGTGATAAGAGCATTCTTGAGCTAAAAAATCAGTATGAGAGCGTACAAAAAGATGGTGAGATTAAACGGCTTTCAGAAATGAATAAACGTAAAGATCTTGAGTTAAAAAATCAAAATTTACAGCAGCAAATTTGGTGGATGGGTGGATTAATTGCTGGGCTGGTTATTATTTTACTTGGCTTTCTGTATCGTCGCCAAAGAGAACGTAATTTATTACTGTTTGACGAAAATAAGCGCCTTGATAAGCAGAATCATATTGACCCTTTAACTAAAGCATATAATCGACGATTTCTTACTAAAAAACTATTGCCAAGGTTAAAACTGTTATCTGGGACCGATACAAGAATTACCTTTTATAGTTTAGATCTTGATCACTTTAAACTTATTAATGACACTTATGGACATGAAGCAGGTGATCAAGTATTAATTGATTTTGTACAGAGAATTAAAATTTCCTGTCGTGAGAATGATTACCTCATTCGAATGGGAGGCGAAGAGTTTCTATTAATCATATCCAGTAGTAACTCTGTCAGTGATAGCTTTTTCGCGAAAAAACTAATGCAGATTATAACGGGATCACCAATAGAAACGACAAGTGTTTCTATTCATATTTCGGCATCTATTGGTGCAATTCATGTTGGCGGTAGTAATCATTCCCCCGATGAGTATTTAAAAGTTGTCGATCAAGCACTCTATGAAGCTAAAACTGATGGTAGGAATCGCACTGTTTTTTATGTAACCGAAAATCAGGAAAAAATAGATAATTATAATAAGCCATTAGAGGCATCGTTGTTTTCAAAAGTAACCGTTACTCTTGACTAACCATTGTGTTATCTAATCAAGATCTATTTGAATAAAATGTGTTGTAAAGGTAATTTTCTAACAGTCAAAATGAGTACTTCAAGAATTTCATTTCGTTGATTTAACCATAAAAGGAATTTGTATAAAACAGGAAAAAATAAAAAAGGCGAAAATGATTAACGCTACCAGAAAGCGATTTAGCATAAATGTGCCTGAGTGAACGAAATGGATTTCGATAAACTGTGACAACAAAAAAGCAAATAACGAAGTCGCTAGAAAAGAAAAAAGCATCACAAGTTTAGGAGATATTCGCCAGCTATATTCAAGTTTTTGATAGTGGTGTTCGTTAGCAATGTACTTCCAGCCGCTATAAAAGATTTTTTCATTGTATAGAATTAATGGGATGCTTGCTGATAATGCACTTCCTGTCATGGCAGCGACAACTAGCCCACTGATACCCGAATAAAGTGCGACAATAACTACAACAAAATTTCCTGATAATAAAATGGCCTCAGACTTCAATAACCAAATCAATACCGCGGCTACACCGCAAAAAACGATGATGGTTGTTAGAATATCTGGCAGAGGCATATGGATATATTTATGTCCTAAAGGAAAAGTTTACTGATAATAGAGCGAGAGTAGGCTAAAGTTTATTTCTCTTAGACAAAATGATGCGTTTGATTTTAAAGAAAAAGATAAGCTTGATTATCCTGACGAATTGCAAGAAAAACTCAGTAATGCGCCTGAGTTGCAAAAAGCTTTTGAGGCTTTGACTTCGGGACGCCGAAGGCGTTATATCCTGCACTTTACAAGTGCCAAACAATCAAAAACACGTGCGGCGAGAATTAATAAATGTCTGCCGAAAATTATGCGGGGAAAAGGCTTTAATGAAAGTTAACTCAGAAAAATGTCAGCGTCAAAGTGCCCAGTAAAGCTGGAAGTAGTGCACTTTAACGCTACCAAAGAGTCATTTTAGAGGTCGTCGATATATTCATTTACCAGAAAACTTGTGTAAGTAATATCACCCCGATACCGCGCCAAATGGGTCGCATCTCGAAAACTTTTATCGTCAATCCCCGGAACGGTTTGATGATTTTTGATGGTGATTCCGGTCGCGGTTTCGATTTTTTTAATGGCTTCAGCTAAACGCTTTTTTCCATCAGGCGTGTATTTTACCCACTTAAAATTTCTGGGTAACAGGACGATATCAACTTTCTCAGATATTTGCTGGAAGTGTTGAACGATCTGAATAAAGCTTTCAATTAATTGCGGTTCGAAATGCATTTCTTCAATATCTGCGCTTAAAATTCGGTGATTCAATCGGTTTTTCAGATTAGCTTCAGTTTGAAGTGTAGGATAATAGGCATCAAACAGTGCCAGAGTTTCCGCAGAGCGCTCTTCCGGAATGGTACCGCCGCCTTGCCATGCATAACTCCAATCTGAGCCGTCATAATCAGGATATTCTCGTTCAAACGCCTCATTCAGTTTATTGTTAATTTCGTTGCGTTTGCTGACGATTTCTTCGTCGGTTGCGAGCATGGTGAGAAATGAATCAACAACTGACTTAGCACCATTCCAGCGCGCTTGAGATGCCTGAAATGGATTAAACTCGATGATGGATAGTTTTAATTTTCGATTGCCGTGTTGAAAGGAATCGCGGATACGCCGTGCAAGATAATCTTGAAAATATGGATTTAAACCACCAAAACCAAAATTGAAGCTTTTGATATTTTTTCCTTGTTCTTTTACCTGACGATCAAATTGGCGCGGTGAAAATCCAGCACCAACCATTGACGAACCAAAAAATAACATCAGTTCATTTTCTTCCTCAATTATTTTAGGAAGTGCTTCCTGCGCTTGGGCCACCCGACCGAGTATTGTTTCTTTGCTTGCATTGTTAGCTAATGTAAACAGGTAAACTAAACCTAATGCTGTCCCCATACCCAAAATGATAGCAAGTAGTGTTTTTAAATAAATATTCATTACAATTCTCCTTGGGCTAAAACTGGAAGTAAATAAACTCATTGCTAGGTTCACCTATCATCAAGCAGAGGGTTTGTCCCAAAATTATTAATAACCAAAATAACCGTGGCTTATTCTCTAATTTTTCTGCACTGCTAAGCATATAAAAATCCATTACGTGAGTGAGTAGAACCGAGATAGTAACGAATGAAAAAACCAGCCACATACTGGATTCAATAGTGATGTTGCTCAGTGTATGCATTGCAATAAAAATTGAGCCAGCGTCAGCTATGGAGTCTGCTCTGAACAAAACCCAACCGAGCATGATTAAATAGAAAGTCAGTGACCATTTAAATAGTTTTACCAGTTTTGACTGGCTTTGATTAAAGCTTTTGAATAAAGGTAAATTGGATAAGCTGTGAGTTATTGTGATGATTAATCCGTGAAAAGCGCCCCAAGCAATAAATGTCCATGCAGCTCCATGCCAAAGGCCGCCGAGTAGCATAGTAATAAAAATATTTCGTGTGCGATTACCGTGGCGATTGCCACCTAATGAAATATAAAGATAGTCTTTAAGCCAGCTTGATAATGAAATATGCCAACGTCGCCAAAAGTCGACTGGTGATAAAGCAAAGTAAGGAACCCGGAAATTCAAGGGGATTTTAAATCCTAGTAATAGTGCAATTCCTATTGCCATGTCTGTATAGCCTGAAAAATCACCATAAATCTGTCCAGTAAAAGCAATAACACCAGTCCAGATCTCTAATGACGTTAAGCCTTCCTGTGCTGCAAACGCTTTTTCTGCGGGGATTGCTAATAAGTCGGCACCAGTTTTTTTGATTAAACCAGCCGTAATCAATAGAAAGCCGTGTTTTACTTCTGTCCACTTAGGTACAGCTATCGCATGCATTTGTGGTAATATGTGTTTTGCTCGGAGTATTGGACCTGCGACTAATTGAGGGAAGAAAGAAAGTGCCGCCACAAACTCAACTAAACCTTTTCTGGGCTTCATATCACCACGATAAACATCAATGGTGTAACTTAAACTCTGAAAAGTATAAAAAGAAATTCCAACCGGTAGTACCCAAGATAAAGTGGGTAATGATGCCTGATAACCAAGCAAACTGAGAAAGTCAGCAACGGAGACTAAAACAAAGTCAGCGTATTTAAAGAGCCCTAAAATTCCTAAGTTGATAACCAGTGACAAAATCAACCAAGGTTTTTTGCGCGCTTTGTCGGGGTGTTTATCAATTTGTTGCGCAATGAAATAATCTGCAATGCCACTAAAAGCTAATAGTGGAATAAAAGCATAATTCCATGCACCATAAAAAATAAAACTACCAACAACAATTAAGTAAACTCGTGGTGTTTGCCTGAGAAATACAAACCCATAGAACACAAAAAATATTAAGAAAAACCAAAAAAATATCGGTGTATTAAAAATCATAACGTCAGTCCAAATTTAATTATTAGATTATTATTCCATTGCTTAACAAAATTAAGTTATTCCGGATGAGCAATTTTTAGGCCAATGTTGTAAAGCCTTCTCGCGCCACTATTTGCTGCTTTTTAAGATTTAGGCATTCTCAAGCGTTAAAGTATCACGCCAAATATTAGCCATATTCACTATTTCAATCTTTGTCACTCATTTAATATCTGGCGCGCAACTTCCCTATCGAATTATTTCGTCGCTTTAAAAAGGGATATTGAATGAGTTTAAAAAATTAGTCGGTTAATCGGGTAATTGCGTCATTGAATTGCCCCATTTTGAATTAGATATTGTCTTATTTGATCTGTTTTTGCCATCTTTAGAGGTGAGCGTAATTCTAATCTATCCCAGAGCATGGCTCTTACCGATAAATTAACATCGGCACCTTGTTCGACCAGAAATTTGACCATTTCATAGTGACCTTGCCAGCTTGCGTTGATTAATGCCGTTTCATCACCAATGACGATCGCATCGAGTTCTGCTCCTTGCTGAATTAAGCTCGCAGCGATGTCTATTTGATTTGTCATTGCTGCAATAATGAGAGGGTTGGCATCACCGCGTGCAGCTTGATTAACGTCCGTGCCAAGCTCTATAAGTTGATTAACAAATTGTTGATCACCCTGACGAACCGCCATGATTAATGCTGTACCATCTCCTCGTATTGGTCGATTAATATCCAAACCATTTTGAATTAAAGTTTTTATAGCATTAATATTGTGATTATTAACTGCCTCTTTCAGACTTCTAGATAGAGTTTTGGATAAATAATAATAAGGTTTAGCGTCTTGTTTAATTTGTTTGATATTTACTTTTGGTGCAACAAACTGTGATGCTTTCACTGATGCAAAGCTTAGAATAAAACAAGCTAAAATAATGCCTGGTTTACTGGTTTTTTGCAGGCTTTTAATGTGTAAAACTGCTTTAATTCTGTGTTCGAGTTCTTTCTTTTTACTAAAAAATCCCATGGCTAATATAGGTTGATTTTGAGTCACCATCATACGCGCACAATCAAGTAATGATTGGGCATATTGTTTTCCACTATTTAATATTTGTGCTGCACGAGCATCACAGGCAAGTTCTCTACTGATATGAATTTTTCTGTCTAGATAACGAATGACAGGACTCCACCAGAATATGGCTGCAATAAATTTTTGAAATAAACTAATCCATAAATCATAGCGATCAATATGTGCTTGTTCATGTAACATGACTGCCTGCACTTTTGAAGAACTAAGCGTATCAACTATGTGCTGTGGCAAAATAATTTTTGGAGAAATAACGCCAATAACCATCGGAGATTTACAGCTATTAGAAACATTCACCTGAACATTAATGGCACTTTCTTTTGGCAAATGGAATGGTTTGGTTAAGGAGTTTTCTGCTATATAAAATACTGAAGATAACGACTTTTAATCGCCATAAGATCCCGATTAACCAGATTATGGCTAGTAAATATAAAAGAGAAGATGTGCGAAAAATAAATTGACTGGGGATGTGCCAATAATAATTATTTGGTTTAATCGCCGAAAAATTTTGTTGTTCGTTAATTTCTGTATTTGAGTTCAGATTAACTTCATTAGTACTTTTATTTCGAATAAAGCTGATATTAGCTGTACTTTTAACTTCATTTTTAGATGAGTTATTCTGGCGAGTAATTTGTTGATAAATTTTAACGGTTTCATCGGGTAAAAATAATGTTATGGGCAAAATAGTTGCAACAACAAATAAAGTTATCCATAACCAGTTTTGCATTTCGGCTGTATGCTTGACTAGTTTTAGCCAGCCAGATAAGCAGATTATGAGAACTGTACCTAAAATAATATGGTAAGTCGCTAATGAAGCGAAAACGGTCAAAAGAGAAATTGTATCCATTTTTAATACCTAGTTCGCGTCATCGATTGTTCTTTGTAGCGTTTCAAGATCTTTTAATTCAATATCGGTTTCTTGCATCAGATGTTGTGCCAGAACCTCGGGGGAGCCTCCAAAAAATCGATTTAGTAGATTGGATAAGGCATTTTTTCGAGCTTCATTTTGGGAAATCGCTGGGCTGTATACAAAAGCTTTGCCTGTTTTATAGAAATTTGCGTAGCCCTTTTCTACCAGAATTTTGCACATGGTTTGTGCTGTTGTGTAGGCTGTATCTTTCGTTTTTGAGAGCTCTTCTGCTATTTCCCGTACGGTTGCCTGTTCTTTTTTCCAAAGAATTTCCATGATAG
>JAUIHB010000100.1 GCA_030432465.1 Gammaproteobacteria bacterium | reverse complement strand
ATTATGTTTCTTCCAGTGGCAAACAGATTACAACTGATGATATTGACCTTGTCGTCAGAGCCTTATCAATGGGGTTGTTACATCATGCCATGATGGGAACTGCTGCGGTGGCTATTGCAACTGCGGCTGCTATTCCAGGCACTTTGGTGAATCTTGCGGCGGGAGGTGTGAAACGCAAAGTCGTGCGTTTTGGACATCCATCTGGTACGTTACGCGTTGGTGCCGAAGCTAATCAAAATAATGATGAATGGACGGTTGATAAAGTCACCATGAGTCGAAGTGCGCGAGTGTTAATGGAAGGTTGGGTTCGAGTGCCAGGTGATGTAATTTAGTTTTTGTTTTAATATTAAGGTCATATTACCTAATGAAATATCAAAGATCCTCATTAAATTTTAGGAATAGTTTTAAATGAATAATGAAGCAGAAAAAGCGCGGATCCTTGATATTTCTCAACAAATTTATGATATTGGTAAATCATTAAATTTATTAACTCGGGTGGGCTGGTCTGCAGATGTTAAGGCAGAATTTTTTGCAAAAAAAGCCTGTGTTCTTCCGGTTGTTGAATATTCAACCTTTGACGCATCTGCGGTAATTGAACCATTACAAAATATTAAAAAAAAGTTAGGTGAGAGTGACGTTGATAAATGGTTTGCACGGAATATTAAGAGCATTGAAAATAGTGCAAAATTACTTGGAAATATTGGAAAGCCAGATTTTTTTCGTTATTCCTGTGCATTATTTGGTAAACCTAAAGATACTTTAAAAGACGAAAAGTCAACGCCACTAGATTTAGCAGAAAGTTATCTAAAAGCACTGTTACCTATTGCAGGTTTTAATATTGGAGAACCGCCAGAAGCTTGTTTTTTGGCAAAAACCGTAGCCGAAAGAATGCAACGTGCAGTTCAGGATTTTGGTCACTTGGCACCAGAAATTCAAATTGTTGACCACCTTTCTGCCAATGCCTTAGCGGGCTCTGAAAGAATCCGAATTAGACGTACTGCCTGTTTTACTGATAATGATATTGAGCAATTAGTTAATCATGAAGTTTATGTTCATGTGGCAACCTTGCTTAATGGCCAGAGTCAGGGAAATTCTCGCTTGTTGCAGTTGGTGCATCCGGGATCGACTAAAACTCAGGAAGGGCTTGCGGTGTTTGCTGAATTTATCAGTGGTTCTATGGACTTGGATCGAATGCGAAGGCTTGCCAATCGAGTGATAGCTATTCAAATGGCGATTGATGGTGCCGACTTTTTAGATGTCTATCAGTACTTTTTAGAACATACCGACAATCCTGAACAATCTTTTGAAAATACACGCCGAGTTTTTCGAGGAGGTGTTATTTCAGGCGGCGCACCTTTTACTAAAGATATTGTATATTTGGAAGGGCTTCTTAGAGTGCATAACTTTATGCGTGCAGCTGTTGCTGCGGGAAGGCCTGATTGTATTCACTTATTATTTGTTGGTCGACTGGATATAGAAGATATGCCTGTCATTTCTTATCTTCAGTCTATTGGTTTGTGTCAATCACCAAAGTTTCTACCACCGTGGGCTAAAGATTTGCGGTTTTTATTATGTTATTTATCTTACTCTTCTTTTCTCAATTCGATAGATATGTCTGTGGTGTCAAAACATTACCGTGAATTACTGGAAAATGTGATTCAAAGTCATTGATTCTGATTCAGGTAATTTTGAGGCAACACATTTTATCCACTCTGAAAATAAAGTAATTAATATTTATTTGGATAAGTGAGGGAGGACTCGTTTGCGTATTGCTGACTTTTGGCGTTGTTTGTACTCTTTATGAGAAGCTTTTCCATTAAGAACTTTATCGTAGCTTTGTTGATCAATTAGTTGAACTTCGTAAGGAAAGAAGAAACGTAATTTCCCATGTATAGGGTCATTAATAAAAATTCTTTGCCGACAAGTGAGCTGTATTGAGCGATAACTATTTTCAGAGTAAATATTATCTAGTGTTGTAGGGTGACTTAATGGGTAATCTTTTTCTTGGTAACGTAATTTTAATTCATCATAACTCATGTCCCGATTTTCAAACTCATTAGTTGATGGTGTATCGAGTAGTGTATTTCTTGAACGAGACGGCTTGACATTAGCAAAAATAATGATGTTATGTTTGCGTAAATAATTTAAGACTAACATGACATCTAATCGATAATGAGTAATGATTCTAATACCAATCCAATCAAAAATATCTGCAGCAACATTCTCTGCTTTGTGTAATAGCTTTAAGGCAACCGAACGTTTTGACTTTAAAGGACGTGATTCAAAATTAACAATAGGAATATCTCCTAACATTATACCTTGTTCAGCATTGGTTATGTGTTCTTCAAAGCGACTTAGTATTTGTTCTCTAATCTCTTGTTGATATCTTTCATTTAAATAAGATTGACTATGAGCGAGCGTATGCATTACTCGTAAAATAGCACAGCTCCAGCGCGAAGAGTTTTCATTACCCGAGGCTGAGAGTAAAAGTTGTCTAACATCGCTTTCGTCTAAGAGGTTAGCTGGAATTGACTCTTCGGAAGTTAAAAGCTCTTCTTGAATTAAGGTTAGTGCTTCTAGCCGTATACTTTCGATATCTTTTCTATCGTCTTGATCATCCCAATTAAATCCATAACTTAATAAAAATCGGTGGGCTTGTTCAAGAGAGTTGATACCAAGTTTTTGTGAATCAATAAACGATTTACCTTGTAAGGCAAAATTAACAGAGGAACTTTTCCAAAGATCACCAAGCTGCATAGTTAGCACTTTTGTACATGGGGTTTGTTCTAGTTTAGCTGAAAGTGGTTGATTAGCTCAATATAAGATATCAAATTGTGGCTATACTTTTGGGTTTAGAGTCTTAATAGCTCATGAAAGACTTTCTTGCTGATTACCGTTTTTGGTAAATGCCGTCTATACTGATTTATTATCTGTCCAACATAAAATTTATGAAAGAAAACGTTACTCTACCTATCGTTCTCATTATAGAACCGACAAGATTATATCAAGAACTGCTCTGCGGTGAATTAGCTGATGCTAATGTTGAAATTGAGATGGTTAAAACAGGTGAGGAAGCAATTGAAATGGTTAGCCAAAGAGCGGTTAGCTTAGTTTTTGTTGCTAATGAGCTGAAGGATATGAATGGGGTTGAGTTAACGCCGCGTCTCAGAGAGTACTTGGGTGATAAAATTCCAGTTTTGTTATTTAGTAGTTCTGATGATGAAAAGCTAGTCAGTTTAGCCTTAAATAATAATGTTACTGAGGTTATTTCACGCAATAATATTTACGAAACTCAAGGATATATTAAAAAACTTCATCTTCAGTCTAGCTTGAGTGCTTCTAGTGAACCCTTGGCAAAAATCTTGTATCTTGAAGATTCCTCCGCAATTGCTGATTTAACTAAAAGTGTTTTTCAAACTGAAGGTTTTCAGGTTGTTGTGTATAGCAATGCTGAAGATGCACTTCCCAAAATTCAGTCAGAAGGCTTTGATTTAATTATTGCTGATATATTGTTAGCAGGAAAAATGACCGGTATTGCATTTGTTCGTCATATACGTCATTTGCCTGAACCTTACGGAAAATTACCGATTATTGCAATATCAGGGTTAGACAAAGCAAGTCACCGTTTGGAAGCATTACGTCATGGCGCTACAGATTTTGTAAAAAAACCTTTTGATTATGATGAACTTGTTATTCGAGTAAAAAATTTAATCAGCTCGAAAGAGTTATATGATAAAGCTGTTAAACAGGAAGAAGAGCTTCGCTCTTTGGCATTAACTGACTCATTGACTCAATTATATAATCGACATTATTTAACTGAATTTGGTTTAAAAAGAATTAAAGAGGCACAACGTCATCAACATGCTCTGAGTGTTATTATTATTGATCTGGATTATTTTAAAGTTATTAATGATAAACATGGTCATGCTGTGGGAGATGCGGTATTACAACAAGTAGCTTTAGTTTTAAAAAGTGTTTGTCGTACTGAAGACTTTGCAATTCGCCTTGGTGGCGAAGAGTTCATATTGGTGTTACCACACTGCCAGCAAAACGATGCTCAAGTTAAAGCAGAAAAACTCTGCAAAAAAATTCAGGATCTTAAGCCTGAAGGCTTATCGGTGACTGCAAGTCTGGGTGTTGTCGGAAAAAGTGAATTTAATTATAGCGATTCATTTGAACAGCTATTTCAATTAGCTGATAGTGCGGTTTATGCTTCAAAGAAAAATGGTCGAAATCAAGTGACGGTTGCTAAGCATGTTTTGAGTTAGCCTTAAAAAAATTTCAAGGCTACTCGATTTTATGTCAACCTGCTAATTAATTATATACTGATTGACGTAAAGTTTTAGCTGCGTTAACCATATTTTTTATTGCAGGAACGACATCTTCCCAGTGACGAGTTTTTAAGCCGCAGTCCGGATTTATCCATAAGCGTTCAGCAGGAATTTTCTCTGTTGCTTTTTGCATAAGCTGAATAATCTGCTCTTGACTCGGTATATTGGGTGAATGAATATCATAGACGCCTGGACCTATTTCATTAGGATATTTAAAGTGGTCAAAGACATCCAGCAGCTCCATATCTGAACGTGATGTTTCAATCGTGATCACATCAGCATCCATTTGCGCTATCGACTCAATAATATCGTTAAATTCTGAGTAACACATGTGGGTATGAATTTGAGTTTCGTCTTTTACTCCACTTGCTGCTATACGGAAACTCTCTACAGCCCAATCCAGATAGTACTGCCATTGAGACTGCTTTAAGGGAAGACCTTCTCTTAGTGCTGCTTCATCAATTTGAATAATATTTACGCCAGCTGCTTCCAGATCTTTCACTTCATCACGGATCGCAAGAGCAATTTGGCGGCAGCTTTCTTCTCTTGGTTGATCATCTCTCACAAAAGACCAGTTTAAAATGGTTACTGGGCCTGTTAGCATGCCTTTCATTGGCTTGCAGGTTAGTGACTGTGCATATTTAATCCATTCAACTGTCATTGCTTTAGGACGGCTGACATCGCCAAATAATATAGGCGGTTTAACACAGCGAGAACCGTACGATTGTACCCAGCCATATTGGCTTAAAATATACCCTTCAAGCAGTTCACCAAAGTACTCTACCATATCGTTACGTTCGGCTTCGCCGTGAACTAAAACATCAAGAGAAAGAGCTTCTTGCTGACGCACTGTTTCAGCAATTTCATCTTTTATAAACTGCACATAAGTTGCGCGATCTAGATCGCCCCTTTTGAAAAGTAATCGATTTTTTCTAATAGCGGTTGTTTGCGGGAACGATCCAATAGTCGTGGTTGGAAATAGAGGAAGATTTAAGTGTTGGCGTTGTTTTTCTACTCGCTCAGCATATCGAGTATGGCGTTGGGAAAACTCTGGTGTAATTTGCTTAAGGGATTCTTTGACGGATTTATTGTGTACCAAAGGAGAGTGGGTGCGTAAACAAACTGCTTCGGAGTTATCTGCAAGTTCTTTAGCAACGGCGTTACGGCCAAAGTTAATGGCAGTTGCGAGTAGTGAAACTTCTTCCAGTTTCTGTTGAGCGAAAGCAAACCAATTTTTTATTTTGGGAGCCATATTTTTTTCATTATCTAAATCGACAGGAACATGAAGTAAGGAACAAGAAGGAGCTATCCAAAGTCTGTTTTCTAGTTGTTTGGCAACAGGTTCAAGCCAGTTGAGAATACTATTTAAATCCGACTTCCAAATATTTCGACCATTAATTACACCTAAGGACAAAACTTTGTCATTGGTTAAATAACCGATCGCTTTGTTTATTTCTGTTGTGGACTGACTGACATCTAAGTGTAAACCATCGACGGACAAACTACAGGCCAGCTGAAGGTTCTGACTTAATTCACCAAAGTAAGTCGCCAACAAAATTTTAAGGCTTTGTTTGTTAGTACCTGACTTCTCCTGATTACTTGATTGTTGAGGCCATTGACTGAGTTTTTGGTAGGTTTGTTGTATTGCTTGTTGCCAGTCAGTATCTAGTTCGGTTACCAGAATTGGTTCATCAATTTGAACCCAATCGACATTTTTTTCGGCAAGTTGTTTAAGTAAAGTTTGATAAACAGGGATTAAGCGATCTAATAGTTCAAGTTTACAGGAATTATCTTTTTCCTTACTTAGCCATAAATAGGTGACTGGACCTATAATGACAGGTTTTGAATTAATTTTTTGAGACTTTGCTTCATCCAACTGTTCGAATAAACGCTTTGGATTGAGGTTAAATTGTGTTTCTTGAGTCACCTCTGGCACGATGTAATGATAATTAGTATCGAACCATTTGGTCATTTCTCCCGCGTGAACACAGTGACAATCGGTATCCTGTGATGAACGTCCTCTCGCTACGCGAAAGTATTGATCAAGCTCTTCACCGTTTAGTGCTGCAACACGCTCTGGTATGTTGCCTAATAAAAAACTCATATCGAGAACCTGATCATAAAAGGAAAAATCCCCAACAGGTACGTAGTTTAATATGCGCTGTGCCTGCCAATTTTGATATCGAATTTGCTCTCCTTGTTCCAGTAGTTTTTTACTTGATAAGTCTCCTTTCCAGTAATTTTCCAACGAAAATTTCAGTTCACGCTTTGTACCTATGCGCGGAAAGCCAAGATTGTGAGTGATAGCCATGTTTGCCTCAAGTGATTTGAATTATTAATGTGGTAGGTGAGCATTTTAGGTAAGGTGATTGATAAATAATAATGGTATTATTTCATGAATAGATTAATAAAATTTATAGGTTTCTCGTGATAGAAAGAATACATCTGAATATACTCAGAGAAGTGGATCGCAAAGGTTCACTGACTTCTGCTGCTAAAGCTTTGCACCTTACGCAGCCTGCGTTGAGTCACGCGATAAAGAAGCTGGAGCACCAGTTAGATTTAATTTTATGGAAAAAAGATGGTCGTAATATTCGCCTAACACAAGCTGGTAATTACTTATTATCGGCCGCGAATCGGTTGTTACCTCAATTAGAGCGTACTGATCAAATACTGGCTCAGTTTGCAAGTGGTGATAAAGGTGAACTATTAATCGGAATGGAGTGCCATCCTTGTTATCAATGGATGCTTCAAGTGGTTGAAGTATTTTTGAAACATTGGCCTGGTGTTGATATAGACGTTAAACAAAAATTTCAGTTTGGTGGTATGGCCGCATTGTTCAGTCATGATATTGATATTTTGGTCACACCTGATCCTTTGCTTAAGGAGGGGGTCAGCTTTATTCCGGTATTTGATTATCAACAGGTATTAGCTGTTAGTGAGCAGAGTGTATTGGCGGCAAAGGAATATCTACAACCGCAGGATTTAATGGCTGAAATTTTACTATCATATCCTGTTGAAACAGAACGTTTAGATATTTTTTCGCAATTTTTGTCTCCCGCAAAGTGCCAACCTAAAAAACATAAGAAAATGGAATCTACGGATATTATGCTACAAATGGTGGCGGCTAATCGTGGGGTTGCAGCTATGCCAAAATGGCTTATTGATGAATATGCCAAAAAACTATCAATTAAATCGGTTCAACTTGGTCAGCAAGGAATAGCTAAAACAATATATTTAGGTATTCGAGATGGCGAAATGACTAACCTGCATAACCAATCATTCTTACAATTGGCAAAAAGTATTTGATGAAACTTAGATTTTTTATACTTAAATATTCCTTTTGACGATTGTTAGCCACAACCTTTAACAAAAAATCGACAAGTTTGCGCAATGAGTTCTTCTGCTTGTTTATCTGAGAGTGGTGGCTTCCATAGGATGGCTTGATCCCAAAAGGCCAGCTTACGAATTGCCCCGTGAAACAACGCGGTAGCTACGGTGACATCTAGATTACCTAAAGCACCTGCTTCACTGGCTTGTTGAAACCATTTTCTTAGACTATCTTCACATTGGGTAAACTTATGATTCAGACGCTTGGCTTCTTTTTCACATCGCATTGATTCGATAATGACAATTCTAGCTAAACGCAAATAATGTTTATCATTACTTAATTGCATGGCAAAACTAGCAAGTTCATAAAGTTGGGATTCTAGAGTCTGGGTAGGATCGTAGTGAATATCATGCAGCGGCTCTATACGTTGCATTAAACGTTCGACGACAGCATCGAGTAGGTTTTCTTTACTAGGGTAATATTTATAAAGCGTTCGTTTAGAAACATTGGCTGTTTTGGCAATGGCTTCCATGGTTGTAGCAAACATGCCTTTTTCTGCAAATTCGCTGATTGCTGCTGATAGGATATCACGATTTTTATCGTCACTTCGTCCCACTCGACACCTCTGGATAGATTAATGTTAAAACTCGTTACATTAAATAGAATAAATCAATGGCAAAAGTATACGGCATCGTATACATTAGCGCAATGTATACGATGCCGTGTACTTTTTTGAGTTTTTAGTCACAAAATAATTATGGTTGTTTTCCGTTTGGCAAATTCTATATGAGAGAGTGTCGAAAATCGTTCATTTAATTCGTCTATATTAGAGCGCAAGCAGAATTTGGCGATTTAATTCTATTTATGATTTAACAAAGGTGTTATTTAACAGGGGTGCTTAGCATGACTTTTAATTTTCAACTCAACCAATTAATGAAGCAACTGCTCATTTTCAGCAGTGTGAGCTTCTTAGTGATTGGCTGTTCAGAGCAACCACAACTAAGTGGACATGGTGAAATGCCGCCAGCTAATGTGTCTGTTATGACTATGAAGCCACAAAGCGTTCCATTTGTTTTAGAGTTGCCTGCAACTTTGTCAGGTTCGAAAGAAGTAGAAATTCGGGCGCGTGTCGCAGGCATACTAGAATCGCGAAATTTTAATGAGGGAGATCGTATAGAAGCTGGTGAGTCTCTGTTTACTTTAGACCTTAAGCCTTTCGAACTTGAAGTTGCAAGAAATCGAGCGGATGAAAAAGCGGCAGTAGCCAGACTGGAAAGAGCTGAACGCGAGAGCAAACGATTAAAAGCTTTGCGTAAAGAAAAAACAGTATCGCAACGAGATTATGATGATGCACTCTCAAATCTTGAGATCTCTCAAGCGGATTTACTTTCTGCACAAGCAAAATTAAGAGAGGCTGAGCTGAATTTACAATACGCCAAGGTGACCTCGCCTGTAAGTGGTATTGTTGGTCGTGAATTGGTCTCTGAAGGCACGTTTATTCCTGGGCCTGAAGTTTTGTTAACAGAAATGACACAACTTGATCCTGTTCGTGTGCGTTTTGGTTTATCTGAAAGAGAACAATTAGCTATGCGTCAGGATGAGGCTGCTGGAAAACTGACCTTACCAAAAGATGGCCGTTGGAAAACACGTATTAAATTACAAGATGGTAGTTTTTACTCAGTAACAGGTGTCGTTAATTTTAGTGATGTTCGAATTAATACACAAACTGGAACAAGTGAGTTACAAGCTATTGTTGCTAATCCTGATTTTAAACTCCGTCCGGGCCAGTTTGTACGAGTATTACTGGAAGGTGCGGTACGTGAAAATACTTTTGTTGTGCCACAAAGAGCGGTGCTTGATAGTGGTACGGGAAAATACGTATATGTAATGGTGAAAAATGAGCAAGGTCAAACTATTGCTAAGCAAGCACCTATTAAGGTTGGGGAATGGGTCAGATTTGATCCTGAACAAGCGTCAGAAAATGCAATTGAAAATGGTTGGATAATTCGAGACGGTCTTAAGCAAGGCGACCAAGTCATAGTCGATGGACTTGCTAAAATTTTCTTTCCCGGTGCTCCAGTTACTTCGGCTCCAGCTAAGTCTGCATCGGCAGAGCAAAACGCACAGCGGGGTGAGTAATGTTTTCACGCTATTTTATTGATAGACCAATATTTGCTTTTGTTATTTCTATATTTATTGTGTTGTCTGGTTTGGCGGCAATGCGTAGCCTACCAATTGCCCAGTATCCAGAAATTGCACCGCCAGTTGTTCAAGTTACTGCTGTTTATCCTGGAGCTTCAGCACAAGTTTTAGAACAGACCGTTGCGACACCCATTGAAAATGCTATTACTGGTGTTGAAGGTATGATGTATATGTCTTCAACATCTACCAGTGCTGGTGTTACGACGGTAATGGTTACTTTTGAAATCGGTACTGATGTCGATCAAGCAGCTGTTAATGTGAACAACCGGGTAAAACAAGTTGAAGCAAGACTACCTGAAGAAACACGCAGACAAGGTGTTGTCGTTCAAAAAGGTTCGTCGAGTTTTCTACAGGTTCATGCTTTTTATTCGCCAGATGGTAGTCGCGATTCATTGTGGACATCAAACTATGTTACTTTAAATATTTTGGATCAAATTAAACGGATACCGGGAACAACCAGTGTACAAATATTTGGTGCTAAGGATTACGCCATGCGCATTTGGTTACGTCCAGATTTAATGAGCCAGTTAGGAGTTACTGTTGAAGAAATAACAGGCGCAATTAGAGAACAAAACTCGCAATATGCTGCGGGGAAAATTGGTTCAACGCCAACGTCATCTAGCCCGCAGGAATTAGTCTATAGTGTTACCGCACAAGGCCGTTTATCTTCTGCTGACGAATTTGAAGAAATACTGATTCGGGTTAATAAAGATGGTAGTGCCTTACGTTTAAAAGATATTGCGCGAGTTGAGCTTGGTTCTAAAGATTATGATTTCGAAGGACGTATTAATGGTAAGCCCGCAGTATTAGTTGGAATATTTTTACAGCCTGGAGCGAATGCATTAGATGTCGCTGAACAAGTTAACACCACTATTGCAGATTTAAAAACGCGTTTTCCAGTAGGGCTTGAACATAATACGCCTTATGATACAACTCGCTTTGTGGAGGTTTCAATTCGTGAAGTTTTGAAAACTTTAGTCGAAGCGATGATTCTTGTATTTTTAGTTGTTTTTCTATTTTTGCAAAATTGGAGAGCGACTTTAATTCCAACTTTAGCAGTACCTGTTTCATTACTTGGTACTTTCGCAGGACTTTATTTACTGGGTTATTCTATTAATACTTTAACCTTGTTTGGTATGGTTCTGTCCATTGGTATTGTGGTGGATGATGCTATCGTTGTGCTAGAAAATGTCGAACGAATCATGCACGAAGAAAAACTGGGAGCACGTGATGCCGCAATTAAAGCAATGCAGGAAGTTAGTGGGCCTGTTGTGGCGATTGTGTTAGTGCTTTGTTCGGTGTTTGTTCCAATAGCTTTTCTAGGTGGATTAACGGGGGAGCTTTTTCGTCAATTTGCAATCACTATATCAATTTCCGTCAGTTTATCAGGAGTAGTCGCTTTAACAATGACTCCGGCATTGTGTGTGCTTATTTTGAAACAAGAGCAGAAACAAACGGCAAAATTTTTTCTATGGTTTAATGATTGGTTTCATCGTATTACCGGAAAGTATGTCGGGGCGGTTAGTTTCTTTTTAAGACGAGGTTTTTTAGGATTTTGTCTGGTTCTTGGAATGATTATTATCACGGCTGGTATGTGGAAAGTAACACCAAGCTCTTTAGTGCCTGATGAAGATCAAGGGTTTTATATTTCAGCAATTTTTTTACCTGATGGTGCATCTCTTGAGCGTACTGAGGAAGTTGTAGCAGAAGTTGTTGCAGCCGTTCAGTCTAATCCTGCGAATGAAAATGTCGTTGCGTTTACTGGATTTGATTTTATTGGTGGCGGCTATAAAAATAGTGCAGCAACTCTATTTGTTACTCAAAAGCATTGGGAT
>JAUIHB010000099.1 GCA_030432465.1 Gammaproteobacteria bacterium | reverse complement strand
CGCGAGGTAAACGTTGTGCGTAATTAACAAAAGCTTTGCTTACCCAGTCAGGCATTTTTGTACCCACAGCAATAAGCTTAATCTTCATGAAAATATAACCACTATTCCCAAAGTTTTTCTAACTGATAATAATCTCTTGTCGTTGGCAGCATGACATGGACAATCACATCGCCACTATCAACTAAAACCCACTCGGCAACATCTTCGCCTTCAACGCCAATAGGGGGTAAATTTTTCGCTTTAAGTTCCTTGATCAATAAAATTGCTATCGATTTTACGTGTCTACTTGAAGTACCGTTACAAATAACCATGTAATCAGCAATCGTTGATTTTTCGCTAATTTCAATCACTTTAATTTCTTGTGCTTTAATTTCTTCAAGTTGTTCAACAATAAAATCTTTCAGTTCAGTACCTTGCATTAACTTTTTTCACTCTCATATAGTCGATGTTGACGGATGTATTCTATAACACTCTGAGGCAGCATAGTATCAAAGCTGTCATCATTTATACTCATTCTACGAATTTTGCTAGAAGATTGCGTTTTTTCTGGCATTTTCAACCAAAAACTTTTACCTGATAGCGATTCACCAAGCTCGATAAAGCGACTTGCAGGCTCAAATCCAGCCGCTCTGCTTTGCTGTAAATACAGCTCATCAGTATAGCCCGGCCGATTTATCACTAATAAATGGCAAAAATCTTTTAACTGCTGCCATTTATACCACCGGTGTAGTTCTTGCAAACTATCGACTCCCATAACCCAGACCCAACACTTTTGTGGCATTTCTTCACTTAACTCTTGCAGCGTATCAATCGTGTAAGACTTTTCGTTTCTAAGCTGCTCACGCGTATCAATCGTGACTTCCGGGATCTCTTTACAGCCAAGCCTGAGCATCTCAACACGCTGTTCAAAGCGACCCCCAGGGATAGACTTCAAGGCAGGTATTGCACAAGGCAACAATCTTACAGGCACCTTTGGAGCAAGTTCCCTCAATGCTTGAATAACCGCTATGTGACCTAAATGAATAGGATCAAAAGTACCACCATACAGAAACTCTAAATGCATTTTTTTCAATAAATTGTTTTGCTTTGCAAACTCCGTAGCTGGATTTTTCATTATCGATGTTCAGTTAGTGTACAATTCACCTAACTTGCTCGCCCCCATATCCGTTGTCCAGCAATCATCCATAAACAAAGCTCCAGCTCATTCCAAATATCACCAGACTCCTGTCCTTTGATCATTCGATCTAAATAAGCACAGCGAATCACTAATCTTTGCCAAACGGCCACCGATAACTTACCAACAGCCGTTGCTATCAAGCGTTTTTTACTATCCCATAAAAATGTTCTGGATAACGCCTGCATTGGTGACTGTCCATTTAGCCCCGCCAAAGCAACTTGGTTGCATTGATTAATTTCACGGGTTAAATTGACTAGTATTGAAATAGGCGCGACTCCTTCCAACTTAAACTGATGCAACATACGAACAGCTCGCTCACCTCTACCAGCCATAGCTTCATCTAAACATAAAAAAACGGAATAGCGTGCGCTATTGGATGTGACAGCAGCCATTTCAGCTAATCCAATTTCTGCACTATCGTTCATATGTAACAAAGTCAGCTTTTGTAAACTCTGTTTAGCCGCTAACAAATTACCTTCGGTCTGCTCTGCTAACATTTGGCAAGCATCGTGAGAGATCGACAGGTGATATTGTTGCGCTCGTTGCTTTATCCAGCCAGAAAACTCTTGTGCTTTAGGTGGCCATATCTCTTGAACATTTGCTTTAGTTGCTAAGGCTTTAAACCATTTAGTCCCTTTTTGCCGTTTGTCCATTTTAGGTAAGCGGATCAAAAATAAATTTTCTGGTGAAGCAGACTCAACTAACTCAACCAACGCCTCCTGAGCAGCCTTATTCGGTAATTTAGGAAAACGAATATCGGTTAGCTTTAACTCTGCAAACAGACTTAAACTACCACTATCGACTAAAAGCTCTGTCCAATTAAATTTATCATCAGCTTCAACAATTTTACGTTCACTAACTCCAGATTGTTTAGCTTGCTCGACAATACTATCGCAGGCTTCCATCATTAACAGGGGTTCATCAGTTGTTATAATATTGATATGAGCTAATGACATAATTAATAATTAGCTTCAGAATGTTGAAGGCGAGAAATACGTTGCAACACTCGACGCGATAACTCCTGATAAATCTCCGTTCGAGTGGTGCGCATTTGATTCTGATGACCGATAGGGTTGCGAAAATCTTGATAATAACTACGCGCAACTTTTAATTGACTCGGCTTTATTTCAGAAGGTTGTTCCTCAGAAGAGGTTTCTGACCCTGAGGTTAGTGAGTAACTCAAAATACCGATCACTCGAATTTCATTCGCACGTCCTGACGCATCACGACTGACCCCTTGCTCACTAAATTCAAGTTGATGCAGCTGTAGCACCACTAAACGCCCCGGTATCGCAGGCTCAGCTTGGTTTATTGTATCCACTAGCAAACTGCCAGATTCGGCCAACTGGCGTTTCAGAATTTTTTCTAATTCGCCGTATGGGGAATCCGTTTTGAGTATGACTTGTAAATGAGTTAACCCCTTTTCGCCTGCGGTGTCACTGACACCGCGCAATTGAAAGCCACAGGCAGACACGGCAATACACAAAAAACCTATCACGATTATTTTAAAGCCAAACATTAAGTCGAAAATTTTCATTTCTGCAAACATCGTCTGTATGGTTTTTCTATTGATAGTTTTTCTCTCTTAATTTGCGACAATATTCACCAACCTGCCCGGAACAACAACCACTTTGCGCACAGTTTTACCGTCCACAAAGCGTGTGACATTCTCATTTTGCATTGCCAACACTTCAATTTCTTCTTTAGAAGCTTCTGCAGGCACACTCATTTTTCCACGCATTTTCCCGTTAACCTGCAAAATAATTAAAATTTCATCTTTAATCAATGCCGCATCATCAACTTCCGGCCAAGGCTCATCAACAATTAAAGTCGTTCGTCCAGAATGCTGCCATAAAGCTTGTGCCATATGCGGAGCAACCGGCGATAATAAAATGATAGCCTGATCCAGAGCAAACTTGACTACTGCACGATCCTGCTCATCTTGAGCTTCAAACTTGGCGATAGCATTGGTTAACTCCATAACTGCCGCAATAGCGGTATTGAAAGAATGACGACGTCCGTAGTCATCGCTCACTTTAACAATAGTTTCATTAGCTTTAGCATAAAGCGCTTTTTGTTCAGAGTTTAACTTATCCAGGTTAACCGACTCAGCAGAGCTCAAGGCATTCTCAACGTAGAGTTTCCACAAACGCTTGAGAAACTTATGCGCACCATTCACACCATCGTCCCGCCATTCTAAAGACTGCTCCGGTGGTGAAGCAAACATGGTATAAAGCCTTGCTGTATCAGCGCCATACTCATCGATCAATGCCTGAGGATCGACTCCGTTATTTTTCGACTTGGACATCTTCTCCATCCCGGCCAAAGTAACGGGCTCGCCAGTACTCTTTAAGGTTGCACTGATCGCTTTACCTTTACTGTCTTTTTTGACATCAACATCTTCCAACGAATGATATTGCTTTGTACCTTTCTCATCTCTTGTTAAAAAGGTTTCAGCAAGCACCATACCTTGAGTTAACAAACGTTTAGCTGGCTCATCGGAATTAACCAAGCCTGCATCGCGCATTAGTTTGTGGAAAAAACGAAAATACAGTAAATGCATTGTTGCGTGCTCAATCCCACCAATATACTGATCAACAGGCAACCAATAATTCGCTTCATCACTGTTTAGCATCGCATCATGGCTATCAGGACAAGTGTAACGTGCGTAGTACCAACTAGACTCCATGAACGTATCAAAAGTATCCGTTTCTCTTAGTCCTTGCTGACCGTCGACAGTGACATTTTGAAAGTCTGGATTATTGACTAAGGGGGAATTGGCTCCTTGCATCACGATATCCGTTGGTAAAGTCACAGGGAATTCTTTAGCTGTCACCATTTCACCATTATCTAATTTGATCATAGGGATAGGTGCTCCCCAAAACCTTTGGCGTGAAACCCCCCAATCCCTAATACGGTAATTCACCTGTTTCTTACCTAAACCTTTTTCAGCTAACCAGTCAGCAATTTGAGTCAATGCTTGTTCTGAAGTTAAACCGTCAAACTCCCCTGAATTAACTAAAATACCTTTTTCGGTAAAAGCCGACTGGGAAAGATCACATTCACTCTCTTCTCCTTCCATAGGCTTTATCACCTGTTTAATTGGGATCGCGTACTTATGCGCAAACTCCCAATCTCGTTGGTCATGTCCAGGTACCGCCATGACCGCACCAGAGCCATAATCCATTAAAACAAAGTTCGCAACCCAGACATCAATCAAATCACCCGTTACTGGATGAACAGCTTTAACGCCTGTCGCCATTCCTTTCTTTTCCATCGTCGCAATATCAGCTTCGGCGGTTGTGCTGCGATTACACTCAGCGATAAACTCAGCCAACTTAGAGTTATGTTTAGCTGCTGCTTCTGCAACGGGATGCTGTGCAGCAACCGCAACGTAAGTCACTCCCATTAAAGTATCTGGTCGAGTGGTATAAATAGAAACCTGACTATCGGTTAACCCAAACTGATTATCCTCAGCTAATTTGAAAGTCATCTCAACTCCTTCAGAACGACCAATCCAATTGCGTTGCTGTGTTTTAACGCTATCTGGCCAGCCTTCCAAATCATCGATACTGCTCAACAACTCTTCAGCATATTCGGTAATACGAATAAACCACTGATCAATCTCTTTCTTTTCCACTGGCGTATCACATCGCCAGCAACAACCATCATGCACTTGCTCATTCGCCAGAACGGTCTCATCATTTGGACACCAGTTAACAGCTGAAGTCTTTTTGTAAGCTAATCCTTTATCGACTAACTGAGTAAAAAACCATTGTTCCCATTGATAATATTCAGGCTCGCATGTCGTTACTTCACGCTCCCAATCGTAGGCAAAACCTAAGCTTTTTAGTTGCTTTTTCATATAAGCAATATTTTCAACCGTCCAAGCATGGGGTTGTGCTTTATTTTTGATTGCAGCATTTTCTGCCGGCAAACCAAAAGCATCCCACCCCATAGGCTGCAATACATTTTTTCCCTGCATCCGCTGATAACGAGAAATAACATCACCGATAGTGTAATTACGCACATGCCCCATGTGTAACCGGCCACTTGGATAAGGGAGCATAGACAAGCAATAAAACTTTTCTTTATCAGTCTTTTTTACTGCTTTAAAGACCTTATTTTCATTCCAGATAGACTGGACATCGGTTTCCACCTGCTTGGGGAAATATTCTAATGGTGTTTGTTCTTGTTGCATTCGATAAACTTCTCATTTGAAATCAGAGTGAATTAGCCTCAATACCTTATATAAAACCACATATATAGCACTACGATTAACCAATCAGCCAAGAGAGATCGGTTAACACTAAAACCTGACATTTCGTAAATTTGCAGACACTTTCAGTCTAAACTGACTGAAACCAGCGATTTGATGACGATTTTAACGATTTTCCACCCATAGCAAAAGTAAAAGCAGCGTTTAAGTGAATTCTTTTGTGCTATGCCACCAAAAAAACCGCTGGAAACTCTCATAGCGATATAAGAAAAATGAAAACGGTACAAAAATATCAAGTATCAAACGGAGCTCTATGAGTAACATTCACCATTTCTAAATTCCATTAATTCTGAAGTCGGATTGCTCAAAAGACACACGGCTTATCAGTACTGAAAATTCTATTATCCCACCCCAAAATAAGCAAATTTAGTTGCACCTTCAATCAATATCTTGAATATGACATACTATCTCCCTGACAGGATTAAACTTTCATTCTTTGTCTACAAAAATAGGGACATTTTTTTTAAATAATCTCTCTACTAGATTTCTAAATAAACGGGTAAAAATACACATAACCACACAATAAAAGTGAATTTTTTCAATATAAATCAAAATGTTAAAAAAAATCACTGACCTATTTCCTTAAGCCAGACTCACCCTTGTGAAAATGACCATTGTATAAAACCCCTACAAAAAATAAGATCTAAGCATGTATCTGAGATGCATACGAAATACCTGTAATTACGATAAAACTATTATTTTAATTACACTCCATAACAATAAAATTTTCCTTGGAGAATTATATGAAAAATAACTTTAAGTTAAAGTCAATGTCATTATTAGTTGGCGCGACCTTCGCTGCATTAGCAACGAATGTTATTGCTGACAATAATGATTCTTTGACTGTTCAAGCCCAAACAAGTAATGGTTCGCCTTACTTTGTAACCGGCAACTTTGGCAGCATGACCCAAAAAAATGCCGTTTCTGCTCTCAAGAGCTTTTTAACAGCTAATGAGCAATATGGCTTTACAGGTAAAGAAGACTTTCAAATTAAACGTCAATGGATTGATGATCTTGGCAAATTGCACACGCATTTTGATCAAACCATCAACGGTATTAAAGTTTATGGTAACAGCCTCATTGTGCATGCCAACGCAACGCCTTCTTCACTAACCAGTGCTAATGCTCAAGGCAATATTTATGCGGTTACTGGTGCACTCTCTGTAGACTCCTCACCTAGCAGCTCTTTTGCTATGATTTCGAGTAATGATAATGGCAGAAATGCTTTATCAGTAGCTCAATCAATCGGTGATGTTTCAGGCGATCCTGAGCTTTCCTATATCTATATTCCTGAAACTGGTGCGACCAAACTAGCATGGCGTATGGAAGTATCTTGGAATAATGGCCCAGGCGACTTTGGACGTGATTTTGTTTATGTCGATGCAAAAACATCAGATATTGTTACCAGACACCCACAAGTTCACTCAGCAAAATCATGGAGAACTTATACATTAAACGGTGGCTCATCTAATCAAGCACCAGGTCAGTTACTTTGTACTAACAATCAATCTTGCGGAAACGCTTCTGCACAACGGGCACATGACGGTGCCTCAACAGTTTATAACTACTACAGTCAAAGACATGGTCGCGATAGCTTAAACAATGCCGGTATGGCTCTAGTATCCAGCGTACAGTTAGGTGAAGCCAATGCTTACTGGACTGGTCAACAAATGATCTATGGTCAAGCTGGCGGCGGTGTTGATAACGATTTCACAAGCGATTTTGATGTTATTGGTCATGAGTTTACTCATGGTGTGACTCAGTTTACCGCGGGATTAATCTACCGCAATGAATCCGGTGCACTAAATGAAGCTTGGTCTGACATTTTTGGTGTGACAGCTGAGGCTTTCAAAAATGGTACAACAAGTTCAACTTGGCTACTAGGTGATGGTCTATACAATACACCTGGCAGAGCATTTCGCTACATGAACAATCCAACCAAAGATGGCCAATCACGCGACTACTACCCTGAGCGTTATCAAGGTTCTCAAGATAATGGTGGTGTCCATTTAAATTCAGGTATTGCGAATCTAGCTTACACCATGCTTGTAGATGGTGGTTCTCACCCACGTGGCAAAACCAGTGCTCAAGTCCCATCGATAGGTATGGCAAAAGCAGAAAAAATCTTTTATCGCGCGCTGACTACCTACATGAACCAAAACACTAACTTTGCTGGTGGTCGTTCTGCAACTGCGCAAGCCGCTCAGGAGCTTTTCGGTGCATCGGAAAAATTCGCAGTAGAAACAGCCTGGTGTGCAGTAGGTGTTGGGACATGTCCAACAACCAATCCTGATCCAGATCCAGATCCGGACCCAGATCCAGGTACTGAGTTACAAAATGGCGTAGCAAAAACAGGTATTAGCGGCTCACAAGGCGGTTCTGTTAACTACACAATGCAAGTACCTTCAGGTGCAACTAGCATCCGTTTTGCAATCAGTGGTGGTAGCGGTGACGCTGACTTATATGTAAGATTTGGCGCAGCACCTACCGATAGTGCTTACGATTGTCGTCCATACATTGACGGAAATGCCGAATCTTGTAATGTTTCTCAATCAGGCGGAACTTATTATGTTCGTTTGAAAGGCTACAGAGCATTTAGCGGTGTATCTTTAGTGGGGTCATACTCAGGCGGTACAACACCTCCGGGTAACGAAGCGCCTACAGCTTCATTCACTTCATCTTGTAACAGTGATACTTGTTCATTTGACGCATCAGGTAGCTCCGATCGTGATGGACAAATCACCAGTTACAGCTGGACATTCGGTGATGGTAGTTCTTCTACAGGATCTTCAGTTTCTCACACTTATAATGCCGCTGGTTCTTATTCGGTGACATTAACAGTAAGAGATGATGACAACGCAACCGATAGCACAAGTAAGACGGTAACGATTGATGACAGCACGCCTCCTGGCGGTTGTGCAGGCCTTCCAACTTGGAATGCAAGCACCTATTACTACGCTGGCACTGTTGTAGCCTTCCAAGGTGGTCAGTATCGTTCTAACTATGGTATCTGGTATTACCCACCAAATTCAGGGTATGGTTACTGGAGTTACTTAGGTGCATGTTAATTAATTAAACCTATATAAGTAACCCATAAAGACCCAATGCCAGTCAGCCAAAAGCTGACTGGCATTTTTCATTTTGTAGCGTACTATTTTCACGCTATAGGTAACTTTTACACAACGCTTCGAAGCTTACTCCCACATATCTCAAAAAATAAAAAGCTCAAAAAAACATACAAAACAAGAACTTGAAAGCCACCTTCAGCATTAAATTTTGATTGGCATATAAATTGAATGTAAACATTCTGAAACTGAGTGGAGGGCATACATTATCATATGCGCTCAATCTCATTAATTAAACTAAGGAGATTGTTATGCATCATATTAAAAATATTACTAAACCCATAGGTTTATCAGCTGCATTACTAATTTTGTCGGCTTGCAGCACCACATCACCAGACTATTCAAGCATTGCGCGTTCCGAACAAGCACTAAAGCAAGCGAAACAAGTCGATGCACAAACTCATTCACCTTACTGGTTTAATGAGGCCGAAAAGAATTTAGATCTAGCAAGCGAAGCTATGTCTAAAAAAGATTATAAGATTGCAAAAATGCGAGCAGAAGAAGCCTCTGCTGCTGCCGAACTTGCAGATGTAAGCACTCGTAATAAAAAAGCACAAATGGCAGTAAATGAAATCAAAGCGAGTATTTCTGCTTTGCAGGATCAGCTTAAAAATAAATCAACGGAATAAATTGAAAATCAATTTTATTACGCAGAATTCAAATCATTTAGTCAGGAGTTTAACATGTTTAATTACACCCATTTAAAACGCATTTTTATTGCAGGTACAGCAATTACCATGACGGCTTGCGCATCAAGTAAAATGGATCACCCTTTGGTTACTGAATCTGAAAATCACTTTACCCAAGTAGCAGATTCAAGAGATGTTAAAACAAATGCACCAGTAGCATTTCAAGACGCAGCTGATGCATTGAAAGCTTTACAAGATCGTGCTGGAGATAATGCCGATGAAAAAGAACTCAAGCATTTGGCTTATATCAGTCAGCGAGAAAGTAGTATCGCTCAACAACAAGCCGAGTTAACGATAGCAGAGAAGAAAATTTCTCAAGCAGAAGTTAATCGTAAAGACATGATTATTGCTCTAAAATCTGAAGAAGCATCAGAAGCAAAACACTTAGCAAACCAACTAGCTAACCAAGCTATTGATGCCAGAAAAGAGTTGCAAAACTCGAAAGAAGAACGAGCTAAAATGGAAGCATTATTGGCTGAATTTAAGGCCAAAGAAACGAAGCGCGGGCTGGTTTTAACACTGGATAATATTTTGTTTGATTTAGATAAGGCCGTATTAAAATCAGGTTCAGAAAGAAGCGTAGAAAAGCTGGCAAGCTTTTTACAGGAATATCCTGAACGTAACTTGTTAGTTGAGGGTTTTACAGATAGTACAGGTGAAGCTGATTATAATGAAGACTTATCACAAAGACGTGCCGAAGCCATTAAGGTTGCTTTACAGAAATATGGTATTGATAGAAACCGAATTAATATCAAAGGATACGGTGAAAAATTCCCTGTTGCTTCAAATGAAACGCTTGCAGGAAGACAATTAAACCGTCGCGTTGAAATCATTATTGCTAAGGAAGGTGATGAAGTAATTTCTCGCCATTAAGCTACTTGCACGTATTAACTGCTAGTGATCTAAGCAAGCCAGTTTAAAGCAAATGCAAAAGAGGACGGTACTCCCGCCCTCTTTTTTTATTTTAAAAATTCATTTCAATGACTCATCTATTCGGAAACTAATCCTCACTACTGATGCCTCCTCATAGAAATTAAAATTACCGATCATTTTTCTTATCTTCAACTTGCTCATCCGACGTTTTTTGTTGTTCCGCTGTCGGCTTAACTTTACTTCGAGTTAGCACTTTAAAATTTGCGACAGATAGATCCTGCCATATCCAACTAATCCACTTTATGAGAGAAAAGCTTAACCAAGTTGCCCATAACAACATTAATCCTTTAAACACCCAAAGCGGTAATGAATAGATCTGAATATGGCCTAGCGCCCCTTCACCGCCATCTAAAAACCAGGCTAATGAATAATTATACGAGCCATTCCCTATAATTCCCATATCTGGCGTTTTCAACAGTCCGTAAGGAACTGCCACAACTAAAGTCAATACTGCTGCAACACTGATAACCGCAATTAGCCAGTTCCCGAATACTGTTAGTTGATTAGGTTCTTCAACTCTTTTTCGACGCCACTCTCCTACAAGTAACCAAGCCGCAACAAAGCTCAATGCAGGCCAGGAAAAAGTACTCATGCCCAAACCTAAAATCAGCCACTGCCAATAATTTAGTGGACTGAATGGTAGTCGACTCAACCCCAAAGCCAACAAGATAAAGAAAATCAACTCTCCCCAATAAATTACCGCAGGCCCATACCCTTATCCGCTGGCATAAATTAACCAGCGATTTTCAGGAATTTGAACATGAGAAGACAAGTTTGAAAACTCTTGGTTAACCATAGGTCCATTTAGATCGAGACTAAAGGGAATATCACTAGTTGTTTCTAATATTAAGCGAATTAAATGCTCACCCGGCTTAAGATTAATCGTCAATATACCATCGATTTTTTCCAGATTAACTTGAGATCCATCATGCAACAATTGATTCACGTCAGCATCTCCAATATGTAAAGGAAAAGGCTCAGAACGAGTTGCACGATAACGAATATCCAACGTATTTATTTGCTTTCTCTTGCTCACATTAAAAACTTGATTAACACTTTCTATAGCAACCGACTGCCCTTTAACCGCAGGCGGTTTTGACAATGAAAACGCTATGCTTTCGCCAGCTCTGGGAAAATATTGATAAACCCAAAAATCATCAAAACTTGAATAGTCAGGTGCAACCGCAGGGATCCCGTTAATTTCTATGTGCCAGTTAGGGTAAACCAGTATCTGCCACGACTCATTAATCGATGAATTTTGCATCGCAACCAGCTTAAAATCATTAGTTCCTTGAATACTGGATCGCCAACTAAAATAATTCTGCGTTGACGTAAGAAAAACATTCATGTGCTGGTTTTTAATATTATCCGTATGATTAACAGGACGCTCGAAATCATATAAAGGCACCTGAGAAGAAATAGTGCTATCCATCGGTGCTTGTCTTGTTACACCTGTCTCTAAAGACCAATGATTCGCAAAGACAAACGAGCGATTAACCAAAAGTAATGGACTAACTGAATGTTCCAATGAAGCCACAGGATTTTTATCATTCTCAGCAACATTCTTTT
>JAUIHB010000098.1 GCA_030432465.1 Gammaproteobacteria bacterium | reverse complement strand
ATGGGGATCATATTAGTTTTCATTTTGCTGACACTATTTTTACGTCCTAAAGTGGCATTTTGGGTTTTAGTTGGGATCCCTATTTGTTTCTTTGGCGCCTTTCTGTTTATGGATAAAATTGGAACCATTTCTACGAGCATCAACTTTTTGTCGTTGTTTGGTTTGATTTTGGTGCTTGGAATAGTCGTCGATGATGCCATCATTATTGGTGAAAGTATTTATAGCGAAATTAAAGAACACGGTCATTCTAAAGAAAATGTTGTCAGAGGAGCTAAGCGAGTGGCTGTACCGGCAACTTTTGGGGTTTTGACGACTATTGCGGCTTTTATACCAATGTTAACTTTGGAAGTCGTTGCTGCGCCATTTTTTGAGGCGATTGCTGTTGTAGTTATTTTATGTTTGATTTTTTCACTTATCGAATCAAAACTTATTTTACCGTCTCATTTAGCACATATGAAGTTTGAACCTTACAATGAAGATACGGCTAATAAATTTGAAAAACTACAGCATAAAATTCGTGAAGGAATGGAGGCATTTGCAAACAATTATTATCAGCCAGTTTTAAGAAAAGCAACTCAACACCGCTACTTAACCATGGTTATATTCATAACTGTATTCATTTTATCGATTGGTGTATTAGCTGGAGGAATTTTAAAAACAGAAATATTTCCTAATATTCCTAATGATATTATTCAAGCAAGATTTACCTTAAATGAAGGTTCACCAACCAGCGCGCGCGATGCAGTGTTAGAGCGAATGGAAGCTGCGGTTAAAAAAGTCGATAAGCGTTTAGCTAAAGAAATGAATAATGGTCAGGAAAGTATTCAACATATGTTGTCATGGACAAGTGGTGACACCGGTGGCGGTATGCTGGTTGAGTTAACCAAGGGGGAAAATCGTGAAGTAGACTCTTGGACCATTGAGAGAGAATGGCGTGAAGAAGTGGGGGAAGTTATTGGAGCTAAAGAAATGCGTTTTATTTCATCAGCTGGTGTTGGTGGTGAAGCAGGATTAAGTTTCAGGCTGATTGGCTCGCATTATAAAAATTTGGAACATGCTGCTGATGAACTGCAAGCTAAGTTGACAGAGTATGAAGGGGTTTACGATATTCGGACTTCATTTAGTGAAGGAAGTCAGGAGATTAAGCTATCACTTAAACCGGGCGCTGAAGTGTTGGGAATTTCCTTAACCGATCTTGGTAGACAAGTAAGGCAAGCTTTTTATGGTGAAGAAGCACAGCGTATCCAGCGAGGCAAAGATGAAATAAAAGTGATGGTGCGCTTTCCTAAAGAGGAACGTAAATCCATTGCTAATTTAGAAAACATGCGTATTCGAACTTCCAGTGGGCAGTGGGTTCCTTTTTCTTCGGTTGCTGAGTTTGATCTGGGAACTGGGTTTTCAACTATTCAACGTGAGGATCGTAAACGTGCTATTTCAGTATTAGCAGATATCAATCCTGATAAAATACAGTCCAATACGGTGATTGAAGAAATCACTCAAGAATATTTACCTGAAATGTTGCTTAAGTATCCGGGAGTAAAGTCCGAGCTTAGCGGACAGAGTAAAGAAAACCAAGAGTTTATATTTGAACTTGCCGTTTCATTTTTAGCAGCAATTGCTCTGATTTATGTCTTGATAGCAATTCCGTTAAAATCTTATTCGCAGCCGATTATTGTCATGGCTGTTATTCCTTTTGGCTTTATTGGAGCGGTTATTGGACATCTGATTTTTGGAAAAAGTATTAGTATGATGTCAATGTTTGGTTTAGTTGCGTTATCAGGGGTTGTGGTTAACGATAGTTTATTAATGGTGGAGTTTGTAAACCGAGCTAGACAAGAGGGTATTCGAATACTTGATGCTGTTGCTCAAGCTGGAGTTAAACGATTTAGAGCAATCATGTTGACATCATTGACAACATTCTTCGGCTTGTTTCCTATTATGTTTGAAGAAAGTTTACAAGCGCAAATTATTATTCCTATGGCTATTTCTTTAGCATTTGGCATTATTTTCGCTACCTTTATAACCTTGGTTTTTATCCCTTGTTTATATGTTATCTTAGAGGATTTTAAAAACTTTTTTCGGAAAAAATCTCAAACTATTTAAGCTGAACTATTTGGGCTAACTTACTCTCGACTTTTTGTTAGCTCAATCTTTTTTGACTTTTTTTCATTGATTATTTTCAAACCTCTATTTATTACGCCTAATGTGTTTTTTACTGCTTTTAGTCTGTCTTCACTAAAAAGCTCATTGAGCGCAGAATCTAAATAAATAATTGCAGGTACTTTTGCACCAGGTTTTAATGAGCAAAATATAAATTGAGTGACGCGCTGCTGTTTAATTGCCGTGGGTAATTGATGCCATATTTTTTCATGTTTATTGATATCGAAATGCAAAAAAGATTGTTTGTCGGTAAACAAGCTTAAAGAATTAGGAACTTTAAAGCTAAATTCTGGCCTTATTTTTTTATGCTCAGCTTCGGCAAGTGCAATTTTTGTTTGTGCAAACTTACTTTGGTGATCAACCAAAAGAAAACTTATTCTTGAGTAACCTAATAAATCAATAAAAATTTGTAATCCTGTTTGAATAAACGTAGACGAAGATGCACCATCTTGTGCTTTTTCCAGCAATTGCTTGTAGGCCTGTTTTAACGCTGCTAAATCTAAAGGAGCAAGCTGTTGAGTTAAATTTTTAATGACTTTTGCTTCAGTAATATTTTTACGACGTTTTAATTTTTCAGGATTAATTTCGGGATGCACCAGCCAACGCGGAAATAGTGGCTTATTACGTTGTAATAAAAGAGCCGAACCTGGATTTGGGAGTTGTGAATAAAATAAAGTTTCACTGGTTTCTCGAATACCTTTATAAATCGCCTGTGATAATTTTTTTGGTTCTAATCGAGTTACCTGTTGCAATAACTGTGTAATGCGAAGACTGGCTTTGTTATGCCAAGGGGTTAAAGTTGCTAAAGCGAGTTTATTACACAACACCATTAAGCCACCTTCGTGATTATGCCAGTTTTTTAACTCTGGAGTTTTATTACTATAACCGCTAACGGTGTATTCTAAAATTTGTTTGTTAGAAAGTGGCTGTTGTAATTGAAAATAATTTTGGTTTTGCTCACTTAAGTGAAAATGCTTGCCAACTGCAGCACGCCAGTCGTGTAAATTAAACCCTAGCATTGATTCTTCAAAGAGCTGCTGTTTTTTCGGTAACGTTAATCGTCGATAATATATGCGCCACATTTTTCTCGGTTTTAAATGCCAAAGTAAGGTATCTGGCATTTGATAAAGAAGCGTCGTCCAGTAAATATGATTATTTGCTCCTATGAGAGAGCCAATTTGTCGGGCAATTTCTGCTGCTAATAAACTAACGGTTAAACAAACACTCACTTCCTGACTCAATATTTGTGGTTTGCTAGAGTGTAATGGCGCAAATAATTTTTTGGCTATATCTAAACCGATAATGCTCATGGCATGATCGGCTGCAATAGGATGATTCGCTCTTTTTTGAGTGGCTTCCCAACCGGCTTCTATCAAGTACCAACAGAAAATGGGATCGCGCTGATAAACCAGTTTAAACGAGTCGCTAGAAGAGTTGGAATCACGAAGTTTTCGATTGATTGCTGATAGCTCTAGAGGCACCAACGGGTTTGCTTTATACTCCTGTATTGACTTTTCAATAATTACCGCTGATTTGCCCATATTGACCGTAAAGTTAAAGTTGAGAGGTAGTGGGTATCCATAAAGTATAGAACAGATTTTTTAACAAGGTCTTTGAATTGAACATTTGTCCTTTATGTTCTGACAATAATAGTCAGCATTATGCGCAAGATAAAAAGAGAAAATATTGGCAATGTAATCAGTGTAGTTTGGTGTATGTTCCTGAAAAATATCAACTATCTCAAAATGATGAAAAAGCTGAATATGACAAACATCAAAACTCACCTCAGGATGAAGGTTATCGACAATTTTTAAACCGAACGGTAAAACCGTTGTTAAAACAGCTAAAACCTAATGCTCAAGGGTTAGAT
This sequence comes from Gammaproteobacteria bacterium, assembly GCA_030432465.1. Lineage (GTDB taxonomy): Bacteria > Pseudomonadota > Gammaproteobacteria > Enterobacterales > Kangiellaceae > Aliikangiella. The sequence goes on along the minus strand of JAUIHB010000098.1, from coordinate 7,753 downwards.
TTTGGTTGCGGAGCTGGCCCAACTATCAGTGAAATGTTAAAGCCTTACCAGATAGCCGTTGAAAATTACGATCTCTATTATTTTAATCAACCTGAGTTACTTGAAAAGCAATATCAGTTTATTACCTTAACGGAAGTGATCGAACATATTGCAATGCCAGCTAAGCTACTGAAATTATTAGATTCAATGTTACTAGCACAGGGGATCTTAGCGATTATGACCAAGCGAGTCAGTAACCTTGAAGCATTTAAAACGTGGCATTATAAGAATGATCCCACCCACATCTGCTTTTATTCACAAGCGACTTTTCAATGGATTGCACAAAAGATGCACTGGAGATTGGAAGTACAAGACAAAGATGTCGTATTTTTTCATAAGGATTAATAATTTAGTGTTGATTGACAAGCTTATTTTCCGTAGAATCCGACTCCGTTTAAAGCATTCGGTCCGCAAGCGGAAGTTTTAAACGGAAATAAAAATGAAGGGCCCTTAGCTCAGTTGGTTAGAGCATCCGACTCATAATCGGCAGGTCCCCCGTTCAAGTCGGGGAGGGCCCACCATTTTTACTCTGTCTCAAAACCACCGATTCTTTAGGATTCCAAACTGACTGATTCTCAAGTCTGTGTAATACGTAGGCTTACACTAGGATAGTCCACAAGCACTAGTACTACAGATTTGGACAACTCCAAATTACTCAACTTATGCGTACCTTTGAAGGCCTTTAATACTGAGGAATGTTATCTCGTAATGAAAGTCATTTAAATTTCATATCAAAATAATTTACCTAAATTTATCTATATGACTGATATTAAACTTTTATGATTGAACTGCATTAATCGTGAGTGTGGGGAAAAAACGATGACACTGAATATCAACAGCCCCTAATTTTATAATTATTAAGAGTAGTTATAAATTATAAGTATATTTATTCCTAGATGCTCACGAATATCGTTTGGTCGACCATTCGATATTCCGCGTTATCGAAGATAAGACAGTGTTTGGCTGTTTTTTTATTTTGTACTGAGAGGCTCGTGATAGAAGTCGATTCTCTCAAAAAATGGATTTATAAAAAAACAGTTTCATGCTGTTACTTCAATATTACCTTTAAAATTGAATTATACTTTTACTGCAAATATCAGTTAATACCACTATAATCTGGTAATAACGATTAAAAACTAGAATCAAAATGTTAGATAATAACAATATACAAGTTATGACTATTGATGAACTTGCGGTTTATCTTAAACTCCCAAAGTCAACTATCTATAAGCTAGTGCAGGAAGGTAAAGTTCCAGGGCAAAAGCTGGGAAAGCAATGGAGGTTTGGGAAAGCTGCTATAGATCGTTGGTTGGATTCGGAGCAGAATGATGATAATAGCGGAGAATAAATATATGTTTACTCCTCATCAAAGCCTATTTTTTGCTCATTGGCTCACACAAGGTGGTCGAATAGAGAATCAAATTTCTAGGGCGATGGCATCAGCGCGTGTCGATATGAATCCGCATCAAGTTTTAGCAGCGTGTTTTGCGCTTAAATCGCCGTTGGAAAAAGGTGTTTTACTTGCTGATGAAGTCGGTTTAGGTAAAACAATAGAAGCAAGTTTAGTCATCGCACAAAAATGGGCTGAATCGAAAAGATCAATTTTATTGGTTACACCCGCCTCATTACGAAAGCAATGGAGTCAGGAACTTTTAGATAAATTCGAACTGCCTTCAATTATCATCGATAGTAATATTGCCAAAGCGCTAAAGAGAGCAGGAAGTTCCAACCCTTTCGAACAACAAGATCAAATTGTCATATGTTCTTATGAATTCATAGCAGCGCAAAAAGATCGTACTCGTTTAATTAGTTGGGATTTAGTTGTTTTTGATGAAGCACACAAGCTTCGAAATATCTATCAAAATAATGGAAGTAAAAGAGCGAAGGCAATAGTCGAGGCAACTGAGTTTGCAGATTTAAAAGTGTTGCTTTCTGCGACACCTTTGCAGAATAATTTGATGGAGCTCTATGGACTAAGTCAGGTAATCGATAAGCATTACTTTGGCGATGTCAAATCATTTAAGACGCTGTATGTGAATCGTCAGTCGAATAATTCAGCACTCGAAGACTTAAAGCAAAGAATCGAACCCCTGTGCCATCGAACTTTGCGAAAGCAAGTTCAGCAAGAAGGTGGAATTAACTTTACCAATCGTTACTCAATTACCCAAGATTTTACGCCGAGTGATGAAGAGTGGGATTTATATACAAAAATATCAGAGTTTTTGCAAAAGCCTGATCTTCAAGCTATTTCACCTAGCGCACGACATTTGGTGACTATTGGTATAAGAAAAATATTAGCTTCGTCGTCTTTTGCGATTGCGGATACTTTGGATGGAATGGTTAGGAGGCTAAAAGACAGCCAGTTTCTTGCAGAAGATTCTGTAAGTGATCTTGAAGAAGCAGATGACTGGGTCGATCGGTTTGAAGAAGGTTCAGACTCATCTCAATCGAATGTAGACAAGTTAAAGCAGGAAATATTACTACTTGAAGAGTACCGAGATTTAGCTAGAAACATTACCGTAAATTCTAAAGGAAATGCACTTTTAACGGTTTTAAGTAAAGCTTTTGATAATGCTGAAAACTTGGGATCTTCGAGAAAGGCTGTGATTTTCACCGAGTCATGTAGGACTCAACAATATTTATTTAAGCTTTTAGAAGAAAGTGACTACAAAGGAAAAGTCGTCTTGCTTAATGGTAGTAATACCGATGTTACGTCTAAAAATATTTATAATGAATGGATAGATAAGTATCAAGATTCGGCGCGTATTAGTGGTTCAAAAGCAGCCGATATGAAGGCTGCGCTGGTTGATAAGTTTAAAAGTGACAGTACGGAAATCTTGATATCGACTGAAGCGGGTGGAGAAGGTATCAATTTACAATTTTGTTCTGTGCTCATAAATTATGATCTGCCTTGGAATCCGCAGAAAGTAGAGCAAAGAATTGGTCGTATACACCGTTATGGTCAAAAGAATGACGTGGTTATCGTGAATTTTGTCAATCGGAGGAATCCAGCTGACCAAAGAGTGTTTCAGTTATTAAGTGAAAAACTAAAGTTATTCGAAGGTGTGTTTGGTGCATCCGATGATATTTTAGGGGCAATCGAAAGCAATATTGATATTGAAAAACGTATTTACGAAATTTATCAAAAATGTCGAACAGATAGCGAAGTAGAATACGAGTTTGATCAATTGCAACAGCAAATGGAAGATAAACTTGTCGTAAGAGAAGAGCATGCAAGACAAGTGCTACTCAACAACTTTGATAGAGATGTTGTTGCCAGCTTGAAGACTCGTAGAGATCAGAGTAATGACTTTCTTGAAGACTACCAGCAAGTGCTAATCGATTTAGCTAAAGCGGAATTGACTGATGCGAAGTTTGGTCGAAATTGTTTTGAATTGGATGGAAAACGATATGATCTTAATTGGCAGTTAGCACAAGAACATGATTCCGAGTTTTTTCGATTGCAAGCGACAGAACATTATTTAGCCTGGGACTTAGTAAAGAAAGCCAAGAGTAGAGTATTGGATAGTGCTCATATCGCTTTTGAATACAGCCAGATGGAAGGACAGTGGTCTGCTCTTAACGCTTTTATTGGAAAGAGTGGCGTGTTACAGGTCATCAATCTTAAGTTTAATTTTGCCAAGACTAGTGAGTCACATTTGATAGCTATTGCGCAAACTGATAGCGGAAAAGTTTTATCTCAAGAAAATACGGAGCATCTTCTAAGAATTCCTGCCAGCATCGTTAATTCAGATATAACTTTGGATGAAACGGTGCTCGGCGCGCAAAGGCTGAATATGATAGAGGCGAAAGAATTAGAAACAGAAGCGCAATTAGGTGAGTATCTTGAAAAAGAAACATTGAAATTGGAACGGTGGGCATCTGATAGAAGAAAAGCATTAATGATAACGGTTGAAGAGTTGGACGAAGAGATCCGTGCCTTCAAAAAAGAATCAAGACAACTTGCTTCAACGGCAGAGAAAATCGCTGCAAAAAAAGAGCTCAGAAAGCTTGAGCGAAAACGAGATGACGCGCTAACTGAATATCATTTGGCAAAAAAAGAAATAGAACATGAAGAGGATGAGCTTTTGGATGAAGTGAGTGCTAAATTGGAGCTGACAAAAAGTGTTGAAAAGCTGTTTAGCATACGTTGGACGCTTAACCCATAGGCATCATCCGACAAAAAGATGACGACAAGAGACAGGAAATTAAAGTGGACCGCGAAAAATTAGTCAAAGATTTGATGTACCACGTAAGATTGGGTGAAGACTCTAGTATTGAGTTTAAGTCAATAGAGTTTCAGAACAATAACCCTTATCGTCCAAACAAAGATAAAATGGCGCATGAATTAGCCGCATTTGCCAATGGACAGGGTGGTCGAATGGTATTAGGTATTGATGACAAAACTCGAGAAGTGCTGGGGATCGATGAAGATAAAGTTGGCATTGCCGAAGAATGGATTGTTAATATCAGTCAAAGTAAAATTGATCCACCTGTCAAACTCGATACACGTCTTTTGCAATTACCTAACCGTCAAGGCGACCTTAAAAATGTTGTTTATGTCGAAGTACCTAAAAGCATTATGGTTCATAGCAGTGCTGGCAAGTATTATCAACGAGTGGGTTCAACCAAGCAGGAAATGAAGCCGGATGTGCTCGCTCGGTTATTTCAGCAACGCAGCCAGTCCCGTCTCATTCGATTTGACGAAACGCTGGTTCCTAAAAGCAAGATAGACGATATTGATGGCAGTTTAAAAAAGAAATTTCTCAAGCCTTCAATACCAGAACATGAACAGTTTCATAAACTGCATTTAACCGCGACTGAAGATGGCGACGTTGGATTATCTGTGACAGGAGTCTTATTACTCACCTCCGAGCCAACTCAGTGGTTAGCTAATGCTTATATTCAATGTGTTGCTTACAGTGGCGTTGAGCGAAATGCCGACGAACAAATGGACGCGTCTGATTTTAACGGACCACTCGACCAACAAATTAATGGTGCTTTTGAATTTGTTCGTAAAAATATGCGGATTGAAGCGACCAAAAAAGTAGGACGAGTCGATATTCCTCAATATGACTTAGGCGCAGTGTTCGAAGCCATTGTAAACGCAATAGCGCATCGGGATTACTCTATGAGCGGACGCCGAATCCGTGTTCATATGTTTGCGGATAGACTGGAGATTTTTAGTCCGGGAGCTCTACCAAACAGTCTTACGATTGATGGTTTAATGGAAAATACGGTGACGCGTAATGAAACCATTGTTAATTTGCTTAGTCGGTATTACAACGCGAGAGAAGAAGCCGGTAGGCAAGCGCTAATCGAGCGTCGCGGCGAAGGGGTTCCCAAGATCATTAAAGCAAGTAAGGAACTGAGTGGCAAAGAGCCGGAATATCGTTTAATTGATGATAATGAACTTTTACTGACTATTTTTGCTGCTAGTAAGAACTGACTGATCAAAGATAGTTAAAACAAAGACGCAGAAAAATAAAGAAAATTAATTATTAAACTGAATTTAATAGGGAAAATCCTCAAATGGCTGATAACACCGAAAACACCGAAATGAATGGTGAGTCACTTAATATTTCCGAGCAGCGACAAAAAGAACTCAAGCAACTTTTTCCTGGTGTGTTTACCGAAACTAAAAATGACCAAGGTGAAATTGTTGAAACCATTGACTTTGAACGTTTAAAAGCCGAATTGGGTGAGTTTAGTGAAATATATGATAACCGGCGAGAGCGCTACGGCATGGATTGGCCGGGTAAAAGAGCTTGTCTTCGACTCATTCAGGAACCTTCAAGAGCAGCGCTTAAACCGTGTCGAGAAGAATCGGTTGATTTTGATACCACGGAAAATTTATTTATTGAAGGCGATAACCTTGAGGTATTAAAGCTTTTACAAAAGAGTTATTACGGTAAGGTAAAAATGATTTATATCGACCCGCCTTACAATACTGGGAAAGAATTTATTTATCCGGATAATTTTTCTGAGAGTTTAGATACTTATCTTGAGTACGCGGGGCTGAAAGATAGTGAAGGTAAAAAGTTTTCGACTAATACGGCAAATGAAGGGCGGTTTCATACTAAGTGGTTGAATATGATGTATCCGCGGCTTTATTTAGCTCGGAATCTTCTCAAAGAAGATGGAGTGATTTTTATTTCTATTGATGATAATGAAGTTGAGAATTTAAGGCGGATGTGTGATGAGATTTTTGGGGAAGAGAACTTTGTCGAGTCAATTACTTGGAATAAGAGAATTCCAAAGAATGACAAAGGAATAGGAAATATTCATGAATATATACTTATTTATGTCAAAAATTCAAACATTAACCACGAGTTTAAAGTAAATAAAGAAGGTATTTCGGAACTGGATGATCTTCTCAATAAGCTAAAAAGGAAAAAAGTTCCTCTGGTTGAAGCTGAAGCAGAAATAAAAAAGCTTTATAAGAAGAAAGGATTTGATAGAGGTATTACTCTTTATAATTCCCTAAATAAAGAGTATAGACTTTGGGGGAAAATTAATATGAGCTGGCCAAATGCAAATACGTTTGGACCAGACTATGAAGTTTTACACCCTAAAACCAAAAAAGCAGTTAAGGTGCCGGATAGAGGTTGGCGATGGAAAAAGGAAACATTCGAAGAAGCTGCTTTGATTAAAAATGGTGAGTTTACTTTAGTAGAAGATTTGCCTGATGGTAGTTGTATATGTGGAAGTATTTGGTTTGCTAAGGATGAGTGTACCCAACCAAGTTCAATAACATTTCTTGATGAAGTCAAAACCTTTTTATTGAGATCTGTCATTTCAACTAAAAGTGATGGTGGAGTGGAAGTAGAAAAAATATTTGGGGAAAAAGGGTATTTTTCATATCCGAAGCCAACTAAGTTGCTAAAGACTTTCATCGAATCTGTTCAATGTGACGATGGTTTGTATGTGGATTTTTTTGCAGGTACAGCCAGCTTTCCTCATGCAGTAATTCAAGCCAATAAAGATGACCTTGGGTCAAGAAAGTTTATTGCCATTCAGCTTCCAGAGCCAATCGATACTAATACACAAAAAAACAGGTTTTCAAATATTGCTGATTTATCTAAAGAAAGATTACGACGAGTGCTTGCTGACTTTCAGAATGAACTAGACTGCGAGAATAATAGTGCTTTCGGCTTTAAAGTCCTCAAGCTTGATGTAAGCAACATCAAACGATGGCGAATGCCAGAGAAAGATATATCTAATGAAGATCTAGTACAGCAAATGGAACTATCGGTCGATCACATTGAACCCAACGTCGTACAAGAAGACTTGCTTTACGAATTACTAATTAAGTCAGGCATTATGCCTACCGAGAAAGTAGAGCAAATTGAGATTGTCGGTCATCAAGTTTTCTCTGTAGCTGACGGCACGCTTTTAGTTCATTTAGAAGGCAATATTGACCAGTCTCTAATTGACGCTGTATTAGATAAAGCACCCAGCCAGTTTATTTGCCTGGATAAAGCTTTTCATGGTAATGATCAACTAAAAGCCAATGCGGTTAAAACCTTTGAAGCTTTTAATCAAGGTAAAGAAAAAATCGACTCAATTGATTTTAAAACGGTTTAAGGTGGTTGAATAATGAAGCTTAAATTCAACCCGAATCTCGATTATCAGCAAGACGCGATTGAATCGACAATGGCGATTTTCGATGGGCTTATATCGACTGGTGATACTTATATGGAACGCGGTATTG
>JAUIHB010000097.1 GCA_030432465.1 Gammaproteobacteria bacterium | reverse complement strand
GGATAGTTAATGTGTGTTAGATGCTCCCACGGGATCTGGTTGGCTAAATAAGCTGGACCATTGCTACCGGTTCTCCAACTGGTGAAGTAGCCAATTACACGACGTGTTGCATCGCCCATTTTTTCGCGGCCTTCAGTGTCATAAATTTTACAGTACTGAGAATTAGCCGTTGGTGAGCTATATAAACCATCTGGTCGACATTGTTTGTGATCATCGGGAGGTGTGGTATCGCCCTGAACCTCAAAGCTGATACTTGAAGAATTAGCCGTTGCACCTAAATCATCTGTGGCTGTCGCATGTAGCACATGAGTTCCTTCAGTTGCAATCCAGTCTGCACTGTATGGTGCAGCAGTATCAATGCCAATTGAGCGACTATTAATGAAAAACTCAACACTCACAACCGAGCCATCGCTATCCGAAGCCGTTGCTGTGAAAGTGACGTTATCAGCAGGTTTTATATCTCCTGCAACAGGAGCAACAGCAACCTCAGGTGATTGATTATCTGTGCTATCTGTAACACTGATAGAAACTTGTGAGGATTGAGTTGATGCTTGTTTATCGTCAAAAGCAATAGCATGAACGGTATAAGTTCCTGCACTCGCCGCGCTCCATTGAGCGGTGTAAGGTGCATTAGAGTCAGCATTGACTAACCGGTCACCAACGTAAAACTCAACTCTAGCTACGCTACCATCACTATCTGACGCTGTTGCTGTTAAGTTAACAGAGTCTCCAACAGAGTAAGAAGCGTTATCACTTGGTGAAGTGAGCGCTACTGTTGGTGGTACATTATCTGTACTGCCTGTGACAGTAATCGATACTTGACGGCTTTCGGTGCTTGCCTGTTTATCATCAAATGCTACGGCATAAATAGTATGCGAGCCTACTTCAGCTGTCCAAGATGTAGAGTAAGGTGCACTTGCGTCTGAGTTAATTAAACGACCACCCAAATAAAAATCGACTTTACTAATTGTACCGTCTGAGTCTGAGGCATTTGCGCTTATTGTCACGTTATCACCAACACTATAACTTGAGCTATCTGTTGGAGATGTTAGTGAAACTTGTGGTAATTGATTATCAGGAACGCTGCCACAAGAGTCGATAAATACCCACTCCTGCCACGGACCTGAGTGGGTTTCTGGATCAGAGCCTTGTGACCACCATGCGGCGCGATAGGCATTGTCATTGTGTTTTACTTCGGTTCCACCAGTGTAACTTTGTGAGGCTGTCCAAGTGGGTAAAGGGTCACAGTCATAAGCAAAACCTTTTGCTTGTCCGACTGATAACAGTAGCGTCCCTGCTAACATAACTTGATTTATTGGTTTCATAATTTTTCTCTTTTAGTCAAAACATCTTATTGATACGGTATTAATTATTATTGTGAGCGTTGTAATTAAATTGCTTTCGTCAAAATATTTTGCTGAGCTTTAGTTTCTGTTCTAGCTTCTTATTTATTTTATTCTTTTATTCGGAGAGCTACTTGCTGCTTAAAAGTTAAAAATTTGATCTGAATTGTTTGTTTTATGCACTTATCTTCAAACTATTTGACAGCGCTGTCAAATAAATGGTGTTGAAATTTTCAAAAATGTGAATTTATCTCAAAAAATAAAATATAGAACGCGTTTTAATATGTTTTTGAGACTTTGAGAGTAGCTATATGCAAAGAAATTGATTAGTGCATTTAGCCCAATAACAGAAAAGAAAATGAGATAAAAATTAATAAAGTTGAGATAAAACAATCCCGAGGCTGGCTCGGGATTGTTTTGTTTGGGAATGATAAAAATTATTTTTTATCATCAGGAATTTGAATTGACTCAATTCCCATATTGAATAAAGTAAAACTAAAAATATCCGCATATTGCTCGATACTTTTGGAAACTGGTGTACCAGCACCATGACCTGCATTTGTTTCAATACGGATTAACGTAGGTGCATTACCTGTTTGTTTTGCTTGTAATTCCGCAGCAAATTTAAATGAATGAGCAGGTACTACTCGGTCATCATGATCGCCTGTTGTAATCAATGTGGCAGGATATTGAGTACCTTGTTTAACATTATGAACCGGTGAGTAACCTTTAAGATAAGTAAACATTTCTTTATTATCTTCTGCTGTTCCGTAATCATAAGCCCAACCCGCGCCTGCTGTGAACGTATGATAGCGCAGCATATCTAATACACCGACAGCTGGTAGTGAGACTTTCATTAAATCTGGGCGTTGAGTCATAACCGCTCCAACTAATAACCCGCCATTTGAGCCACCATGGATCGCTAGGTAATTGCGCGAAGTATAATGTTCGTCGATCAAATATTGTGCCGCAAAAATAAAGTCATTAAATACGTTTTGCTTTTGTAGTTTAGTTCCTGAGTCATGCCAGTCTTTTCCGTATTCGCCACCACCACGTAAGTTAGCAACAGCGTACACGCCACCTTGTTCTAACCATACTGCATTTTTTATGCTAAATGATGGTGTTAAGCTAACATTAAAGCCGCCGTATCCATATAGAATGGTTGGGTTTTTCCCATTGAGTTTTAGGCCTTTTTTATGAGTGATTATCATGGGTATTTTTGTACCATCAAGCGAGGTATAAAACACTTGTTTAGACTCATAAGCGTCGCTGTCAAATTGCGCACCAGATTTACGATAAACAGTAGATTCACCTTTTTCTACATCATAGGCGTAAATGGTTGATGGAATTTTGTAATTCGTAAAAGTGTAGTAAAGAGTTTTATCTTCTTTTTTACCGCTTAAAGAGCTTGAGCTTCCCGGTCCGGGTAATTCAATTTCTCGGATTTTTTTTCCTGAATAATCATATTGAACAATTTTAGATAACGCATCGACCATATATTCAGCAAAAAAGTAGCCTCCACCTGTTGATGGTGTTAAAACATTATCGGTTTCTGCAATAAAATCAACCCAGTTATCAGGTGTTGGTTTAGTGGCATCGACTGTTACAATTTTTTGATTTGGCGCATTAAGGTTGGTCACTAGAAAAAGCTTGCTACCAACATTTTCAATAACATAAGTGTCTGAATCAGTATTATCTAAAATGGTGATTAATTTACTCTCAGGCTTTGTTAAATCTTTTAAATATAAATCATTACCTGAGGTTGAGACTGCACCAGAAATAATTAAATAATGATCGTCTTCTGTCACTGTGCCTGACACATATCGCCGTTTTTGTTCTGCGGTTGCACCAAAAATAACGGGATCATTTTTTTGTGGTTGACCTAATTTATGATAGTAAAGCTTATGTTGATCGGTTTTTGCTGAAAGCTCACTGCCTTCGGGTTTGTCGTAACTTGAATAATAGAAACCTTCATTTCCTTTCCAGGAAATACCAGAAAATTTCACGTCAACTAAAGGTGGCTCCATCATTTCTTTTGTTTCAGCATTAATAACAATTATTTTTCGCCAATCACTACCACCTTCAGAAATGGCATAAGCGGCAATCGAACCATCTTTGGAGAAGCTTAAACTAGCTAGTGATGTCGTACCATCTTCGCTAAAGGTATTTGGATCTAAAAACACCTCAGGTTCTTGACCTTCCTTTTGACGAAATACCACATATTGATTTTGGAGACCGTCATTTTTATAAAAATAGGTATATTCGCCTTCTTTGAAGGGAGAGCTGATCTTTTCGTAGTTCCACAAAGTCTCCAGACGCTTTTTTAGTTTGTCGCGATAAGGTATTGATTCAAGGTAGTCAAAAGTTACTTTGTTTTGTGCTTTGACCCACTCGCCAGTTTCTAAGCTTCTATCATCTTCTAGCCAGCGATAAGGATCGGAAATTTTTTGATCAAAATAGGTATCGACAGTGTCGCCTTTTTTAGTTTCGGGGTAGTCAACTTTTTTGATTTGGTTATCCATTGGTGGTTTTGTCGTTTGTTGTTCAGTTTCTGGTGGTTTCTCTTGTTGAGACTCACCCGAGCAAGCAGCCAACAGCATGGCAGCAAAAATTGCAGTTAATTTATTCATTGTTAGAGTACTCATGATTTATTGATTTTATTCCCAGCGCTAGTGTACCAAAGTCATAAATATTTGCCTAATAGCCAAATAGGTGTAATTGTAAATGTATTTTTGCGAGTATTGGCAAATTTAAACTAATTTGAGAATGATTAAACCAAATTTCACACAGGGGAGCCTAGCGCAATCTCTTATATTTGGCTTTTGTCTAATATCTGATATTTTATAAACTAATCCACACAAAGTGAGAATTCTAATGGATGGCCATAACCTATTGGGAGCATTGCTCTTTTTATTAATTGCTGTTGCATTGGCAGTACCGCTGTTTCGACGGTTAAAACTTGGTGCAATATTAGGCTACTTGGTGGCAGGCTTGGTGATTGGACCTGAAGGTGTCGATTTATTTGAAAACCCCAAGAATATATTACATTTCTCTGAAATTGGCGTTGTATTACTGCTTTTTGTAATTGGGTTAGAACTGAGCCCTGACAAGCTATGGCTGATGCGTCGACATATTGCTGGGTTGGGAGTTGGTCAATTATTGCTCTCAGCATTATTTATTGGTGCTATCGTCCTCTCTTTTTTTCAGTCTATGAGTGCGGCACTTATCATTGGGTTTGGTTTGGCTCTATCATCCACGGCATTTGCAATTCAATTGATGGCAGAAAAAGGTATTTTAGCATCTCCTGCGGGACGCCGAGGTTTTGCAATCTTGTTATTACAAGATCTCGCGGTGATTCCGGTGCTATTTTTAGTTCAATCATTTTCTCAAACAACTACACAGCCTCATCCTTGGTGGTATGGCGTTTTAGGAATCATTACTTTAATTGTGGTTGGTCGATTTGCATTAAGCCCATTGCTTAAACTGGTATCGCGATATGGCAGTCGAGAGAGTATGACTGCTTCAAGTTTGTTGATTGTTGTTGGTGCTGCTTATCTCATGGAGTTAGTTGGTCTGTCTATGGGGATGGGAGCCTTTATTGCGGGAATCATGCTTGCAAATTCCAGCTATCGACATCAATTAGAAAGTGATATTGAGCCTTTTAAAGGATTGACCTTGGGTCTTTTTTTCATTGCGATAGGTATGACTCTAGATGTTCAGTTATTTCTTAAAAACCCCTTATTGCTGACTATGTTAGCCATTGGCTTGATGTTACTTAAAAGTGTCATTATTGCAGGGTTGCTGAAACTATCAGGCATCGGGTGGCGACTTGGTATGCAAATGGGACTCATGTTAAGTCAGGGTGGGGAATTTGCTTTTGTAGTTATGACACAAGCAAGTGAAGGAGGGGCGATATCTTCTAATCTGGCTAACCAAGTGAGTCTTATAGTCGGTTTATCAATGGCTTTGACATCACCAATGGTAGCGCTAGTGGGAATGTGGAAGCGTAACCCAAAGCAGGAAAGTCCATCCACAGATATACAACCTAAATACCAAGATAACCCTGAAGTAATGATTATGGGCTTTGGCCGTTTTGGTCAAACCACAGGACGAATTTTAGCGGCGAATGGGATTCCGTTTATTGCTTTGGATAAAGATGCTGAGCATATCGAGTTTGTGCAACAGTTTGGTAATAAAGTACATTTTGGGGATGCGAGTCGTTTGGATGTTTTGCATGCTGCGGGCATTGAAAAAGTGAAAGTTGTATTAGTCGCGACCGACGAAGTGGCTGTGACTGAAAAAATCACTAGTCTAGTAGCTCATCATTATCCTGAAATAAAAGTAATAGCGCGGGCGCGCAATCGTGCCGCGTATTGGGCGCTCAGATCGCTTGGTGCCCATCGGGTTGTCAGGGAGGTTTTTAAAGGTAGTCTGGATGCGGCTGCATCGACGCTGAGTTCGCTCGGCTTTAGTACAGGTGAAGCATTAAAAACAATCGATGAATTTGAATCTCACGACAATGCTATGATGATACATTCGTATGAACATCGAGACGATTTGGATAAGTTAATTGAAATTGGACGCAAGGGACGAGCTGACTTAGAGCGTTTATTTAAACAAGATGTTCATCACTAAAAGAGGGATATTAAAGTAGTTAGCATCAGCGGACATTAAAATATGCTATCAGTAAAAATATATTATCAATAAAAAATTATAATTCAGGGGATTATGAAAATGAAAAATTACTTTTTTATTATCAGTGCCATTAGTGCATTTGGTTTTAGTGATTACTTACTTGCTGAAGTCCAATATACAGATCAGCAAAAACTTCATGAGATTGTAGCTAAAGTTTCGCCAGACAATATCCAGAAAGATATTGAAAAATTGGTGGGGTTTGGAACACGGCATACACTATCTGAAACTAAGTCGAATAAACGGGGGATAGGTGCGGCACGTCGTTGGATAAAATCTGAATTTGATAAAATATCCAAAGCCTGTGGTGGTTGTTTAACCGTTTATTTTCAAAAGGAAGTTATTTCTGGAGAAAAGAGAATTCCCAATCCGACTGAAGTTGTTAATGTTATTGCTGTATTAAAAGGTAAAGTTGACCCTGAGCGTTACGTAATAATGTCTGGAGATATTGATTCTAGAGTGAGTGATCCTATGGATGCAACTTCTGACTCGCCGGGTGCGAATGATAATGCGTCTGGTGTTGCTGGGGTGTTAGAAGCTGCCAGAGTATTATCACAATATCAATTTCAGGGTTCCATTGTTTTTGCAGCTTTATCTGGAGAAGAGCAAGGATTATTCGGTGGACAAATAATGGCGGCTCAAGCCAAAAAAGATGGGTGGAAAATTAAAGCCGTTTTAAATAATGACATGATAGGTAATATTGAAGGAGTGAACGGTGTTATCAATAATACAACGGCGAGAATTTTTGCTGAAGGAACACGTCAAACTGAAACACCAGAAGAAGCCAGACAAAGGCGTTTTACTGGTGGTGAAGTTGATTCTCCTACACGGAACTTAGCAAGATATATTGATTGGATGGCCGATCGTTATATTCCTAATCTCGATACCATGATGATTTATCGTTTAGATCGATTTGCCAGAGGCGGCCATCATAAACCTTTTAATGATCTAGGATATCCCGCGGTGAGAATTATGGAAACTAATGAAAATTATAATCGCCAACATCAAAATTTGAGGACGGAAAATGGAATTCAATACGGCGATACTATAGAAGGAGTTAACTTTGAATATGCAGCTAAATTGACCGCATTAAATGCTGTGTCACTAGCCGGGATGGCATGGGCTCCTAAGCCTCCTTCGCAAGTTGAAATTAGTGGAGCAGTGCAACCTAGTACTACCTTAAAGTGGCAAAAAATGAGCAAAGAAGAAAGTGAAATGATCGCTGGATACAAAATTTATTGGCGATTAACCGATGCTAATCAATGGCAGTTTAGTCGTTTTGTTGGCAAGGTTAGTGACTATACTTTGCAAAATATTGTTATCGATAATTATTTTTTCGGTGTTGCCAGTGTGAGTAAAGATGGATTTGAAAGTCCGATAGTTTTTCCGGGAACTGCTGGTGCATTTGGCGAATAAATAGCCGTATTGATTTTTTGAACTTTTGTTACAGAGTTTGATTTTCAACCACCTGATTGGTAATTGTACATTCTGGCTGTTGGATATATGAACAAATAAGTTTTAATAAGGAAAATATTTTTTATGAGTTTTTTTCTCATTTAAAACAGAAATGTTTGTTGAGTTTTTTCACTATCAGCGAATGTTGTACGGCACTTTAATTAAAATTATCTGTGCATCATGCTATGGCACGACAGTGCTCAATAATTTATGAGTTAAGTAAAATCTAGAATGAATCTAAAAGCCATCTGAACTAGATGGCTTTTTTTTATAAATGAAATTATCCTTTATAAAAGTTAGTAATCTGAGATTAATACTAAATTTAAATTAAGAAAAAAATTAAAATAACTATATAAAATAAACTTTAAAAATTAAATTTTATACATATACTTGTCACAAAAAAATCCTAATCTAAACAAGTTTTTTGACCGCCACAAAATTGAATTGTGATTGCGGTTTTTTTATTGAAATTGATTTATTTAACGAGGTTTTGTGATGAAGTACTAC
Source organism: Gammaproteobacteria bacterium (assembly GCA_030432465.1). Taxonomy (GTDB): domain Bacteria; phylum Pseudomonadota; class Gammaproteobacteria; order Enterobacterales; family Kangiellaceae; genus Aliikangiella. The sequence continues at coordinate 3,843 of JAUIHB010000097.1, read as the reverse complement.
AAGCTATTGTGTTTGGGAATTTTGGGCTTTTCGACGAGTGTGATGTCAGTATCTAATGACATATCATTAGATAAAACAGCGCAGTTAACCAGTGAAAATTTAAATGAGATAAGTGAGCAGAAATTGGTCACTTATAATAAGCGTCAATATCGAGTGATAGGTGATATGTTAGTTGCTAATGATTTTTCAACTAACCAGTTTGATAGTACAAAAAATAAATGGACAGATGGGATCGTTTACTATCAGTTCAATGCAAATGTTACTATAGAAAATCAGCAACGTTTTCTTGATGCTGCTAAGGTTTGGGAAGATGCTGCTGATATCCAGTTCATAGAACGAACAACTCAAGAGAATTTTATTCACGTACAAGATGATAATCGTAACTATGCAATTGTTGGAATGGTTGGAGGACAACAGGTTGTTGCTGTTTCTAACTGGGGATCAAAATATATCATCGTTCATGAGTTAGGTCATAGCCTAGGTATGTGGCATGAGCAACAACGTACTGATCGTGACAATTATATTACTATTTTAGAAGACAATATTGAGCCTGCTCAACTTTATAACTTCACCAAGAGGACTACTACAAGTTATTCGGATTATGATTTTATGTCTATCATGCATTATCCGTTAAATGCTTACACAAAAAATGGCTTACAAACTATGTCGCCTAAAGCGGGATATGAAGAAATAGCGCAGCAAGCGGGACAAAGAAGTTATATTAGTGGTGGTGATCAGTTGGGCGTTGCTCAGCATTATGGTGCTAAAAAAATCAATTTTGATGATAGTAATTTTGAACAATATTTAGTCGCAAATTTTGACACTAATGGCGATGGTAATATCGATACACTAGAAGCTGCTAATGTCACACACATTCAAACACCTGGTAACGGTAGTATTTCTTCAATTGCTGGTATTGAGTTGTTTCGCTACTTAAAAACTTTGAATGTTTCGAATGAAAACTTAACCGTTTTACCAGCGCTTCCTTCGCGTATTGAAACAATTAATGTTACTAATAATCAATTTTCAGAGTTTGATGAATCCTGGAGTTTTTTGCCATTGATTAAGCAAATATATGCCTCTGGAAACCCTTTAGATCCTTATTTTTGTGAGCGTATTGATTTTTTACAGCAGAGCTTAACTAATGGAGAGTTTGTCTATAATCCAATGGCTAATGGTGAAGATTTAATCTGCGATGAAACCACCCAATTTTTATTAATTAATGCAAAGCCCCGTTTAGAGCTTAGAAGCAAAGGTACTCAAACTTATCATATTGATGTTCCTGCAGGACAGACTGCACTGACATTTACAACTTCTGCAAGTGTAGGACTCAGTGGCGGTGAAATGGATATATATGTTGCCTTTGGACGACAGCCAACTGTAAGCGATAATGATTTTTCATCAACAAATAATGGTAATAGTGAGTTAGTTGAAGTTCAAAATCCGCAAGCAGGTACTTGGTTTGTTACCTTGGCTCCAACAGATAGATCTTATGAAAATGTTGATTTAACCGCGACTTATTCAGATAGTGTTGTTGATGATAAAGTATTAGAAAATGGCGTGACTAAATCATCTTTGATTGCAGGTAAAAACGAAGTATTAGATTTTTATATTGATATACCTACTGACGCTGTCAATTTGAAATTTTCAATTTCCGGTGGAACGGGTGATGCTGATTTATATGTTCGTTTTGCTAATGAACCTACATTATCTGCATATGACTGTCGTCCTTGGAAACAAGGGAATATAGAGTCTTGTTCATTTGCTCAACCACAGAATGGTCGTTACCATGTACAACTGGTTGGCTATGAAGCTTTTTCTGGTGTTAATTTACTAGCAAGTTATGAAAATAATGAACCTGTAAATGGTGATTTTTCTGAGTCTTCAATTCAAGGTAATAGTGGAAGTTGGCAGCATTATGCAATAGAAATTCCAAATGGTGTTAGCGAGTTACAGGTAAATATTAGTGGTGGAACAGGTGATGCGGATCTTTATTTAAATTACGCAAACCAGTCTGATTTATCTAATTATATTTGTCGTCCGTATTTAACTGGTAATGAAGAAGTTTGCACCCATGAAAATCCACAAGCAGGAACTTGGATTATCAGCATCTATGGTTATGCCAGCTATAATAATTTAACACTTTCAGCTCACTGGGAGTAAATAGAAAAAACTCCTTTTTCAACCTGTTTATATTGGTTGAAAAAGGAGTGAGTATTAATGTTTTATTCGTTCGATGTTATTGTTATTCGATACTGTTAATTCAGATTATAAGTTATAGATTATTGCTGACTTCAGCAGCTTTTCCCTTGAGTCACAGTTTTTTATATTTTCAGCGTCAAATACAAAAACTTTATCACCATCCTGACTGTAGTTATTAAAAATAACCGTTACATATTCATTGTTATTGACCGTTCGAAGCGTAGCACCATAATCACAAAGGGTATTGAATATAACTTTTGTTTTCAGTTGAGTGCTTTCAGTGTATTTTTTGTCACGCAGCTCTCGATATTTTTCCATTGAGTTTTTATACTCTTGTAGTTGAGTATTAAGGCTTTCCATTTTACTTTCTAACTTAGATTTCACTTCATCGATTTTATTTTTATTGCCGTTTTGTTCTTCCCGTTTTCTTTCTAAGTGTCTTATCTCTCGTTGTAGCTCTCTGACTTCTTCTCTTTGAGCTTGGTTTTTCTCACGCAACTGTTCTAAAGCTTCCATCCTTTCATTGTAAGCTTCAAATTTTTCGCTTAGCTCTCGTTCAATATGAAATTCTGGAGGCTCGGGAGGTTCTGGAAATTCTGAAAAAGCATTACCAACTTCTGAGGCTATTGCACCAACAAAATTTCCAATTCCTTCTCCAAAATGTTCCCAATCGGCAGATGATGAGAATGAGTTTTTGCCAAACTGAAAACTAAATACCATACCTTGTTTGGCAAGATAGGTGCTCTGTGCTTTTTTTGAGCCATAAATTTTGATATCAGATTGAGTTTGTTCTGCTAGCGAAGTTTCAAAAATTTTACTCATAATTTTGAGTTCTTTTTGTACTTTTGCATAATCTTCGTTGGCAGCAAATAAATTCGAACTACTGCTTGCAAGCAAAGCGGTAACAGCGAATACACTTCGTTTGAATAATGTCGATTTCATTACTTCTCTCCCTTAGAGGTTGTTGCAGACTGAATTAACTGGTTGATGTACTGATTATTTTCGATTTGATTGTCAGCTAAATATGATAAGCGTTTTTCAACTTTTTGTTGATCTTCATGGCGTTGATTTTGAATACCGGTGATAAGAAAACTTAGATCATCGCGGCGTTCATCTCGAGTTTTTTCCATAAACTCAGCCATGAGTAGCTTATTTGTAGTGGTGACTTTTTCTGTTTGCGCTACAAAGCGAGCATCGAGTAGTAGATTTTGTTGTTTTTTATAATCAGCTAATTGTTTTGTGATCAATGATTCAATATGTTGTGAAGTTGGGTCACCAAAAGCAATTTTAACTCCCTCGTCACTCGTACTTATCTGCACTTGAAAAATAACCATCAATATAGCTAAGGTCGAAGTTGCTAAGGCACTCCAGCTTAACCAGGAATGGTTAGAGGGTTTAGGTCGTACCGCAAATTCTGTTCGATGCCAATTGGGTACCGGTTGAGGTTGCCAATTATGCGCCGCTTCTTGCAGTGTCAGTGCTTGTCGATAGATTGCTAAACATGCATCACATTGGTCAAGTGAATTTTCTACTTTCTGTCGTTCGATTGGAGTTAAGCTGCCTTCGATATAGTCGATTAGGTGTTGCTTAACAAATTGATGGTCACATGACATTTTGTACCTCCATATGGCCTTTAAGTTT
>JAUIHB010000096.1 GCA_030432465.1 Gammaproteobacteria bacterium | reverse complement strand
GTTACAAGGATTGTTAAAAGAAATTGCTGATAATCCCGGAATTCGATTATCTGATGAGTCACTTCGTGAAAGAGAGCTTGAGCCTGCGAGAATAAGACGATGGTTTAAGAAACATCATGGGATTACCTTCCAAGCATACTTGAGAGCCTTGCGAATAAACCACGCTTTTGGACAGATTAAACATCAGGATAAGGTAACTGATATTGCTTTTGACAGCGGTTATGAATCATTAAGCGGTTTTAATCATGCGTTTAAAAACCTAATTGGTTTATCGCCATCTAAAAGCCGAACACAGCAAGTGATTACAGTTAATCGTCTGTTGACACCGCTTGGTCCTATATTTGCTGCTGCAACCGATGAAGGTATTTGTTTGTTAGAGTTTTGTGACAGACGGATGTTGGAAACTCAGTTTAAGCGCTTAGTAAAACTTCTTAATGCACAAGTTGTACCCGGCGAACATCCACTGCTTAAACAATTAGATAAAGAGTTAAAGGCTTATTTTGCAGGCCAGTTAATTGATTTTAAAGTGCCTTTAGATATCCCTGGAACAGAGTTTCAAACCAAGGTATGGCAGAAACTTCTGGAAATTCCCTACAGTGAAACAAGAAGCTATCAACAACAGGCGCAAAATATCCAGCAGCCAACGGCAACCCGTGCGGTGGCGAAGGCTAATGGCGATAATCGTATCTCTATTATTATTCCTTGTCATCGAGTGATTGGTAAAAATGGTCAATTAACTGGGTATGGCGGTGGACTCTGGCGAAAAAAGCGTTTGCTTGAGTTAGAGCAGGGCAAAATAAAATATAGGGATAATCAATTGATTGACTTAACCAGATAAATAAAGCTATTACAGGTAAGACCTCCTGTCAGTGGCTAATTGTAGTAATCACAGGTATAGTGCGCGGTCATTAAATTAGCCTCGGAATAATCGACCGATTTCTTAAAAAACCTGCATTAGGGAGTTTTTGCTTTAAATTCATGATTATTTCGCACAAATTTTGATCCATCAGTTAAAGATAAATGGCTGATATTTTGTGGAGATTTTATGTTTGTAAATAGCTTTTATACTCAAAAAGATAAGGCGTTTTCTTTTTCCAGAAAACAGGGAAGTGATTTTGCTAAGCAAATTGCTGGTGATTTCAATCCTCTCCATCATCCTGAAAATAAACGATTTTGTGTACCTGGAGACTTATTGTTTGCGCTGACTTTAAGTCAATATGGGGTTAGCAAAAATATGGTTTTTGATTTTCAAGGTATGGTTAGTGGTGATAGTGAAGTTAGTTTCGTTGCGGCAGATAACGAACTGCGGATTGAAAATGACAAACAGAAAAGTCTGCTTAATGTCACTCGAAGCGGTGATGTTTGTCGAGATGATGCTTTTATTGATGCATTAATACGTTCTTATGTTGCTTTTTCTGGTAAAACTTTTCCTCATATCTTAGTTGATTTAATGTCTGATGAAGGCTCGATGATTAATCCTGAAAAACCAATGGTTATTTACGATTTAATGAAACTTTCATTTGAGCGCTTTTCTGATTTTGCTCCAGAGGTTATTCTAAATACTTCAAAATTTGATGTTAATGGTAAGCGTGGAATGGTAACTATGTATTTTGATATTTGTGCAAATAATGAAGTTATCGGAAAGGGTGAGAAGCATATCATCATGAGTGGTTTAAGAGAGTACGATCAGGCAGGGATCGATATACTGGTTAGCAATTATGAAAATAGTAAAAAATCCTACGAAGAAAATAACCCCAACTGATCGGATATTTTGCTGCTGCACATAGCGGTTTAACTGCCGCTATGAGGTTTTTGGACTGCTTCTTGATGCTATCTAATTGATTAATTATTTGCTTTATTTGTAAAAAAATCCTAAATTATCAGTCAGATAGAATAATCATTAACAAAATAATCATAGATGATCATGAGTCAAGGTGAACGGAGATCAGAAATGGTTGTGGGTAGAGGCTTATGGCAGCAAAGATCATTTCAATCGCCCAAGCAAAAGGGGGAGTCGGCAAAAGTACAATTTGTGCTAATTTAGCCGTTACGTTTTCACAGTCGAGCAAAGTGATGATGATTGATTGCGATCCGCCGCAATTATCTTTATCTGCATGGTTTAATATTCGTTCCGATCTCTATGAAGAAACAGGGCTTGTTTTAGAACAAGCGGGCACACCAGCTCGCTTGACTCAATTGATTGAAAAATACTCAGAAAGTTTTGACTATATTGTGATTGATGGAGCTCCCCACGTTAATTCGACTGTTCGGGCTATGTTGTTGATGTCAAATCTAGTCATTGTTCCACTAGCCCCTTCTTCCGTTGAAATATGGTCCTTTGCTACATTTGAAAGTTTGATCCACAAAGCCGAAAGCCTTAATAGCGCATTAAAAACAAAAATCTGCTGGAATCGAGTAAGGCGGCGGGTTAAGTCTTCGGAAGAAGTTATCCAGTCAGTTGCTAAAGATTCTAAATTATCCGCATTTAAAAACCAGCTAACTTTTCGAGTTGCTTATATGGACTCTTTTGCGGAAGGATGCAGTGTTTATGAGTGGACTGATCCTGTGGCTAGTGCCGAAATATGGTCGCTCAGTTCAGCAATAAAAAGGGTAATTAATAAAGCTGAGCCGGTAAAACTATCTAAATCTAGTGCAGCGCAGACGTTTATTAAAAAAGGTTAATAGAAGCTTAGTTTTTAATTTTAAATAGCCTTAAGAGCTATCTTGAGGAATGTTTTTTCTTCTTTGCCAAGTTACAAAGCCACTTATGGCGAGTAATAGCAGAATAATTGCCGTGATGTCATTGGTTGTTTGTCCTGAAAAACCAAGTATCCTGCCACTATGTAAGTCTTGGACAAACCTTAATAGTGTGATTTGTTGCTGACGGTAGAGTGATTGAAGTGCCGATAGCTCAGCTTGTGTTACTGGCTGCTCTGTACTTAAAGTCGTTACCTTTTGGTTTGATTGATTTAAATTAAGCGTTGCTCCATCAAGTTTGTTCCATTCAAACAGTTCAAAATCAAATAGATATAGCGGCTCATTTAAGTAGTCATCAACGTTTTTATGCAATTGCGCAATTAATTGCCCGTTATGAATAGACCAATGCTGAACGGGGGATTGAAAGAAATCTTCATGGATAACTTCATCAATTAACTTTAATTCTGGGGTAAATACTTGTAGCGATTTGTCACTGACCAAAATTGTCTGTTGTTTGAGTGCTGTAAATAAGCGCAGGTTGCTTTCTGACTCCTGAATAAAGCTTTGATTAATATAAATAAATCGTCCTATTTGACAAGCTTTCTGGAGGTTATCTCCAAAACAGCTAGCAGTTTTTGGAGCCTTTATTTGATAGAGGGAAAGCAGTGGCTCTGATGATAAATATTTAGTATGTAGAGCAAGCCCTTCATAATGATTAAGTAAAAGCCCTGTTATTGCCAAGTTAAATAAAAATAAGGACGCTGCAAAACCTAATCGCCGATGCCACTTTCGGAAGATGCTTTTGCGTTTCTTTAGTTTTTGCTTTTTATGGTAGGCGTTCATCGGTGGTGATTCTAGCAAGCTTTAAAGCTAACCGGGAAATTTTTTTCATTGCATTAACTGACATAGTTGCGCCAGTAATACCATCAATTGACTGATTGAGCCGGTCATCTTTGTTGAGTTGGACACCATTGAATTGTTCAGTATAAGCTTGCATGCGAATTTCGTCGCCACGGCTTTCACGAAAAGCTAACACTTTAATCAGTGAAATCTGGTTGTTTTTTATACTAATGCCAAAAGAGATGGGCCGTTCTTTACCTATTTCATCTAAAAACCAGACACTTTGATTATCTAGCTGCCAGTATTGTAAACGCAGTTTAGGGTAGGGGTGATCGAGAATAATACTAATATCATTCTGTAAGTCTTGATTGAGCCATAAGGTCTTTTTCTCAATAGTTTCCATAGAAGCAGGAGAAAAGGCCTCTTTTAGGAATTCTTTTTTAGTCATGTAGGTTTTTGCTTGTAAGCACTGAGCTATTAAGCAAAAACAAACTAAACACAAACCTCTAAGTAACTTCATGAAACCAAACCGAGTTTGAAAAAAGCATAGATAAATCGAACTGTTAAAATAAGGTTTTCCATAACCAACAAAAGGCAAGCTGTTAAGCTTGCCTTGCCGGAATACTGGCTTGAGTGTGGATTAATACAAGTCAGTGGTCAATAGTATCAGCGAAAAATGAATTAAAACTGATAACCTACACCTAAGTTAAATCCACTACCATTTTGTGCTCCCATGCGGTTTTCAAAATCGACTTTGAAAACAACGTTTTCATGAGGCCAGTAGTTTAAACCGATATTGCTTTGACGTTTTTCAGTCTCAACGCTATTACCTGCATTATTGTCCCAAGCATTATAACGAGCAAAAACACCAAAGTTTTCATTTAGTTTGTAACTAGGCTCAATGTAGTATCCAGATTGTTCGTCACGACCGATTAGGTCAGCTTCAGCGCCATCAACATTCCATGATGCATAGAGTGCACGGATTCCAAAATTACCGGTGTTATATATTACATGGGCGCTGAAAAGGCTTGCGTCAGCACCTAATTCACCTTGTGTGATATCGGTCTGTAGCTGATAAGAAGCCGCTAATTCAAGACCGGGAACTGCGGTATATTTTAAACGTGCTGTATAAGCAAGGCTGTCGGCGTTTGCTTCAGCTACTTTCTGACGTCCATTACGTATTAAGAAAGACTTACTACCATCTGTAGGTACACTGAGACCTGAGTGCATCGCAAAATCCGCGCTAAAACCTTCTGCAAATTTTGTGGTGATACCTGCACCAGCTTCCCACCAAGTTGCAGGAATTATTTCTTTTTCAACTGGATTTCTTTCTACACCATAAAACGTTGGCGGTTCATGGGTTTCGTTTAGGATACCAACAGGGACAAGGAAAAGACCCGCTTTTAAAGCCGTAGAGTCAGTTAAGTCAATTTCAACATAAGCTTGCTCAAGCTCTACTTCTCCCGGCTTTCCATCACCAGCTAAAGAATGTTCGAGTTCCAATTCAGAGAAAAAACGAATATTTTTTGAAAACTCATGACCAAAAAACAGTACAAATCGATGATAATCGATTGACTCATTATCTTCGATGTTATTGTAATGAAGTTCTCCATAACCACCAATGCTGGTTTTTGATAATGAGGAGCCTGTCATTGATTGTTCAATTGCATCAACACTGGCTTCAACTTTTTCCTCGTTTTCATTGACCGATTTTTCCAGCTTTTCAATTTTTTCTTGCTGTTTTTTAATCAGTTCTAATAGTTCCTTATTCGTCGGTTCTGCGGCATGAATGGAGGTTGATGCCAAAAGCGCTGCACTAAGAGCGGCAAGTTTAAATTTCATTATTTTACCCTGAAAATAGTCTTTGTAATTAGTTGAATAAATTGAAAGCATGATTATGGCGGGAACTATACGAGAAACGGATTCTAAATGCAAATCATTATCGTTGTTTTATGTGATTAGTTTTGATTCCGATTTCTTAATGGTACTAAACAGTTTTTTTGGAGTAAATGCTCAAAAACGTCAGAGAAATGGTTTGATTGTAAGGTATTGGTAATATTACCAGCCATAATTCTTCATTTTTTAATAGAACGAAACACTTTTGCCTAAAGTTATGTCGATTTCATCTTTATAATGGTGAACGTATTATTTATGACAACTTTATATTTTTATTTTTTCAGCTCTTTTTAATGGATATCTAATGACTAAGTATTTTCTAGGATTGTTAATTGTTGTACTGCCTTATTTGAGTAGTACTGGGATAGTTCTGGCTAAGGACAGCAAACAAGGTTTAACCCAAATTGTCACCAGCCCTAATGACGAAAGGCTTTATCAACCCATTACATTAGATAATGGCATCGATATCATTTTGGTGTCAGATCCTTCTGTTGATAAATCTGCTGCGGCACTCAGTGTTGGTGTTGGATTACTAAATGATCCTATGTCGCAGCAAGGCATGGCACACTATTTAGAACATATGTTGTTTTTAGGAACAAAACGGTTTCCAGAGACTAATGGTTATAACGAGTTTATGTCGACCAATGGCGGGACATCTAATGCTTATACTTGGTTAGATATTACCAATTATATGTTCGAAATTAATAATGATGCCTTTGGCGAAGCACTAGATCGCTTTTCTGACTTTTTTAAATCTCCTAAGCTTTATAAAGAGTACTCAAAAAAAGAAAGAGAAGCGGTTAATGCTGAGTGGTCGATGCGTAAGGAAATGGACTATTTTGGTCAATATAAACTGGATCGTTTAATGATGGGAAGTCATCCTGCTAATCGTTTTTTAATTGGAAATCTTGAAACCTTAAGTGATAAAGAACGTAGCAAATTACATCCTGAGCTAGTGGCTTTTTACGATAAGTACTATTCAGCGAATATCATGAAAGGTGCTTTAATTAGTAATTTACCATTAAAAGAAATGGAAAACTTGGCAAGACGTTATTTTTCTGAAATTAAAAATAAACAGATTAAAAAACCGACAATTACTGAAAAACTTGATTTTTCTAAAATAGGAAAAAAGCGTATTCACTACGTACCTAATGAAGATGTTAAAAAGTTAATTATTGATTTTACCATTGAAAATAATATTCAGGAATATGCGGTTAAGCCGAATACATTTGTAACCTATTTAATAGGTAGCGAAATGCCTGGGAGCGCTGCGAGCGAACTTAAAAAAATGGGGCTAATTGCAAGTTTGAATGCATCAGAACAAACGGATCAATATGGTAATTATGGTTCGTTGTCCATTGAAGTTGAGTTAACCGATTTAGGGATGGAGTTTCGTGAAAAAATTAGCGCAGTAATTATGCAATATATTGAAAAAATAAAAAGGCAAGGTGTTGATTCCAAATATTTTAAAGAAATTAAAATATCGTTAGAGAATAGTTTCAAGTTTTTGGAAAAAACTAATGATTTTTCTTACGTTTCTGACTTAACAGATAATATGCAAAAATATCCCGTTGAACATGTGATCAAAGCTCCTTATTTATACGAAAAATTTGATGCTGATGCTATTAATAGAGTACTCAACCAATTGACAGCTGACAGGTTAAGAATTTGGTATATCAGTAAAAATGAACCACATGATAAGTCGCTAAAGTTTTATGATGGAAAATATAAAATTGTTGATATATCATCTGGAGAAATAAAACAATGGCAGGAAGAGGGCGAAGTGAAACTTTCATTGCCTCAAGTAAATAATTTAATGCCTGAAAATTTTAAACTTAAAAATCATAAATCGAAAGAATACAAAACACCTGAATTGGTGATCGATGAAAAAGATATTAAAGCGTGGTTAATGCATTCGCAATATTTTCCTTCTCAACCTAAAGGCGTCTTAAGAGTTTATTTAAATAGTCCCCAAAAGCAAGAAGCGGTAAAAGGACAAATTTTATTGGCGCTTTGGAGAGAGCTTTTTGAGCAGCAACATAGTTCTTTACTAACCGAAGCTTCCATTGCTGGCATGAATGTTACTCTTGAAGACTTGCATGGGTTACAGTTGACGATAGGTGGCTTTACGGACAAACAAAATGATTTGCTCAAAGAAACAATCAAAGGCTTAATGATTAACTTTTCTAATGATGAATTCGAACAGGCGGTTGATCGTTATATAAGAGAACTAAATAATGACAATAAACAATTCCCTATTTATCAATTATTTTCTCGTATGAGAAATATTACCACGCAATCAGGATATGATAATCGAACTCTAATTAATACTGCAATATCACTTAAACCTAAAGACTTGTCGGTATTTATTGAAAATGTCTTATCTAACAACCAAGTGAGAATTTTAGGCTTTGGTAATTATAACCAGAAAGACATGTTGTCTTTTGTTAGCTTACTCAAATCAAATTTACCTAAAGAAAGAAAAATAACAAACTATGTAACAACTAACCATTGGAAGCCTAAAGAAGGCGATACTTACTCTTATAAGGAAGATTTAGAGGTATCTGATGTTGCTGTTTATGATTTGTATATTCATCCTGAAGCGAGTTTGACTCAGGAAGCTAGAGCAAAAGTATTAGCAGAAGATTTAAGTACGCAAATTTTTGATGTACTGAGAACAGAAGAGCAGCTTGCTTATGCGGTAACTGCTGTTGCAGCATCTCTTCATGATTACACGGGAATTGCTTTTGCCATTCAAACGCCTGTTAAAAATGCAAAAGATATGCAGCTGCGTTTTCAGGATTTTAAAATAAGTTATGCTAAACGCTTGGATGAATTATCAGAAGACACCTTTGCTAAATTAAAGAATAGTGTTTTAGTCGGTCTTAAAGAGAAACCTAAAAATTTAAATGAGGAGCAACTTCCTTATTTAAAAGACTGGTATCAAGAAAAATGGACATTTGATACACAACAAAAATTGATTTCAGAAGTTGAAAAACTGACTTTAAAAGATATTAAAGCTTTTTATCAGGAAGCCACAAATAATCCAAAAGCTGCCCGCTTATTGATTCAATTAAGAGGGAGCAAGTTTAAGGATAAGCCTTTTGCAACTCTGAAAGATGAAGTACTCATTCAGGATTTACAGGAGTTCCATCAAAAAATCGACTATCAGTGATTTGTTAAACTAATATATTTTACTTTCAAATTTAAGCCGTTCTCTTAGCTTTTTAAGTGGACGGCTTTTTTAATTTCTTCACCAGAAAACGATTAGGATGAACGGAATACGCCAAAGCATTATTTAAGGGAGATATTCCGCGGTTGATTAACGCACTTAAGTGTTTACTGGCAATCATTGAATAAAGCAGCCCGTGTGAACCATAAGCGGAATTTATCCATAAGCCTGGTAAATTATATTCACTTAATTTGTCGCGGCGTATTCGTGCTTGTCCCAAGCTATTAAAATCATGATTGAGTTTTTTAATATCAGGGATACCGCCAACGATCGGAAAACGATCGGGGGAATGCAGACGATAACCAACCTTACCACTTAATTTTGAGTTTTTCAGCGATATACTTTCACTGGCTTGTTTAAATCCAGATAGATTTAACAATGATTTAGTCTGAGTTAAAATAGTCTTTTGACTTTGCCCATTAAGCTGATAATCAAAATTGTCGCTGTTCCATGACTCAAAGGTACTTCCTGTATGAAAAAAACTATCAGCTTCGGGAACAATATAAGATTGCTCACATAAAATATTTTTTAAATTTTCAGCCAATGAGTTTGATTCTATAATGCTAGTTTGTCCACGTGTGATCTTTACTGGAAATGTAATCATAGAGTTAAGAACTTTATGATAGGCTCCTTGCGTAAAAATAACTTCATCGTAAGTGGTATTAGAGTTTTTTGTTGTAACTCGCCATTGTTGGCTATCTTCAAAATCCAAAGATAGGACTTCCTGTTGAGTGAGCAAGTTTTGTTGATTAAATCTACTTTTTTCAATTAGCAAAGAGCAAAATTTATTCATGTTAAGCGCACCAGCTTTAGAATAAAAAAGGGCGCTGGTTGCCAGCTTACTATCATCTATCTCCAGCCATTGCGTTAAGTTTAACTGAGAAGTTAAAGATTTTAGTTGATGACTAAGCGCATTTTTAGGAATTAATTTATAAACGCCATTTCGTAACCTGATAAGTTCTTTTTCATAAGGAGTAAGAAAACTTAAAAATTGAGTTAAAAATACAAATGCTTGCCAGCTAAATTGGCTGGCTAAATTAAAGTCTGAAGTAATTTGTGGATGAAAAATACCTGCGGCGGCACCAGAAGCTTCTTTAGCTAATTGTTTATTTTTTTCGTAAAGTGTGATGTGATGACCAGAACGCGATAGATAAAACGCTGTGGCACAACCGGCTATTCCTCCACCGATAATGGCGATTTTTTTGCACTTACTTTCTGGCCTTGAATAAGTATCAAACCAAGGTTTCTCATATTTTATGTTAACATACAAATTCTTGTTTGGTTCTGAACTGTCAGTATCATTGAATATTCCTGTTAATACTTCTCTTTTTTTCCCAACCCCAGGTCGTTTTTGTAATATAAATCCAACCGACTTAAGCGGTGTTTTTACGGCAGCAGCTACGGTATATGTAGCAAAGCGTGTACCCTGTTTGCTGAGCTTAGCTATTGCTTGAAAAATATCTTTGCTCCACATGCTGGTATTTTTGGAAGGTGCAAATCCATCTAAAAACCAATGATCGACTTTTATTTTTTGCTGTTGATGGTTAGATTCTATATTAAGTTCCTTGAGGGCTTCATCCACAGGCATAAATAGCAAAGTTAAAGTTACATGATATTGTTCAAAGTTAAGTTGGTAACGCCCATAGGTAGGGCTTGGATATTGCATAATTAATTGTTCACTGATTTTTTGAAATTGTGGCCAATGTTTACAGGCTTTTATAAGATCCGATAAGTGGAGCGGTCGTTTTTCAATAGAAATATAATGAAGATGTTTTTGTGGCTTGTTTATATTGTTGTGGTGTTCTTGCCCCTTTGAAGTATTTTTCTTACTCCAGCAGTCTAACGTTGCAAGAAAATTAAGCCCGCTACCAAATCCTAACTCAACTAAATAAAAATAGGCTTGTGTTTTATTCTGCCAGTCATTGAGTAACTGATTTCCTTCGATAAAAACATGTTGAGTTTCCTCTAATCCACCTTGGGTAGAAAAGTAAACATCATCAAATTCGAGGTTGAAAGGGACGTCGCCATGCCATTCGAGCTGAGCAGGTTTGACTTGTGTAAATTTTTTTAATTGAGCGCTCGACATGGTGTATTAGAATCGTTTGCTATTCAAAATAAATTGCGTTTTGTTAAGTTTTAAACGCAATTTATTGGAGAATAAAACAGGAGTGAAAGTTAGTCTTTAATTAAATTTAAAAACTCAGCTCGGGTTGCAGGTTTAGAGCGAAAAGCACCTAACATCACAGAAGTTTTCATTACGGAATTTTGCTTTTCTACTCCACGCATCATCATACACATGTGCTTAGCTTCAACAATTACACCAACTCCAGCAGCTTCAGTTACCTGCATAATAGCTTCTGCTATTTGTTTGGTCATGTTTTCTTGAATTTGTAAGCGACGACCAAACATATCAACAATGCGTGCTATTTTGGATAAACCTATAACTTTACCTGTTGGTAAATAGGCTACATGGCATTTACCGATAAAAGGCAACATGTGATGTTCGCACATGGAATAAAGCTCGATATCTTTTACAATGACCATTTCATCATTATCAGACTCAAAAATAGCATTATTGACGACTTTATCCAGTGATTGAGTGTAACCTCGGGTTAAAAACTGCATCGCTTTTGCGGCTCGTTTAGGTGTATCCTTTAAGCCGTCCCGTGTGATGTCTTCACCTAATTCATTTAAGATATTGGAGTAAAGATCTTCTAGTTTGTCGCTCATTCAATTTTCTCGCTTGATACTGATTGTCTAGCCTATTTTATATTAACTTGGCTATCTGGCTAAAAAGCCGCCTATTGTAATCGACCTGATGCGGTTAGCCAAGGGCTAACCAGATCCCTACACCAATCATCAGACTGCCTGATATTCGATTAATCAGTCGTACGTTTTCACTGTTGGCAATAAGTTTGCGTAGCGTTCTACCTCCAGTGGCGTAAAGCGTCATGAAAATAAACTCGCTGATTAGAATAATAATTACTAACATAGCAACCTGTGGCGCCATAGGGAGAGCTGGATTAATAAATGGTGGTAATAATGAAATTGTAAATGCCCAGCCTTTTGGATTTGCAATTGCGGTCACA
Organism: Gammaproteobacteria bacterium; assembly: GCA_030432465.1. Taxonomy (GTDB): domain Bacteria; phylum Pseudomonadota; class Gammaproteobacteria; order Enterobacterales; family Kangiellaceae; genus Aliikangiella. Next base: position 88 of record JAUIHB010000096.1, on the reverse strand, counting down.
AAGCCTTGAATCATTAACTGACGTCCTGAGAACTGGGTTTCTTCTACATCTAAATTAAGAGCCATCTTGCCACGAGAGAGCCACATCT
>JAUIHB010000095.1 GCA_030432465.1 Gammaproteobacteria bacterium | reverse complement strand
GAAAAATTTATTAAATTTTAGGGGAAATACTATGAAAAAGTTACTTTTACCAGCATTATTTTTAACTTCATTTTCAGCTTTTGCAGGTACTAGTCCAAGTGAGTTATTCACCTCACTTGACGCAGACGGCAATGGCAGCTTGAGTAAAGCGGAAGTTTCTGCTGAAGCGCGTTTAGCGTCTAACTTTGGCGACTATGATGTAGACGGCGATGGTGAAATCTCTTCACAAGAGTTTATGTCTTATGTGAAAGGTTCTAAGTAATTAGAACTTTTAATCAAGGGATCTTAATTGAACCCTTGCTACATTTGAAAGAATCTCTTTAACTATAGAAACCACTAGGAGAATGTTATGAAAAAGCTACTTTTACCAGCACTATTTTTAACTTCATTTTCGGTTTTTGCAGGCACTAGTCCTAGCGAATTGTTTAAATCTCTTGATGCCGATGGCAACGGAAGCTTGAGCAGAACAGAGGTTGCAGGTGAAGCGCGTTTAGCGTCAACTTTCAAAGATTATGATGCTGATCGTGATGGAGAAATTTCTTCACAGGAATTTATGTCTTACGTGAAAAGCATTAAGTAAATAGCAGTCGCTTTCCAAACTACTTTTTTGTGGGCATTTTATGCCCACTTTTTTTGCAACCTTAATTTGTAAAAAGGTAAAGAAACTAGTCATTAAATTAAATAAGGCGTGATGAACCCTTTGTTGGGTATTTAAAACTGAAATTCTAGTGATATTTCTTAATCAGTTGAATAGGCGTAACGTGTGTTAAAAGGAGGGTAATCATAGTCCGTTTTACGTTTTACCTGTATTTTAGATTTACTGTTTTGAAACTCTACTCTGTAATGACCAAGCTGTCTTTCTATATCTACCTGATTAATCCATTCTTGCGCGAGATCTTCAAGTAATTCCAATGAGTGTTCGGGGTAAACTTCACTTAATCTGGCTAAAGCTAAAAGCAAACAATCAATAATTAATTCGTTCGCTTGAACTGCTTTTAATTGAATTTGTTGAGGAATACAGCGGCGGATACTTGAAAAATAGCTTAATAGCCTTTCTGCAGATAAATTAATATGCGAAAAATGTTCCGCGTTAACTTGTAATATACTGTCAATTTGATAGCCGCTGATACTGGCGTTGGTTACTTTTTGTTTCAAGCTGCTGAGATCGGGAATACGTTTAAAGTGGTGGGTGGAAAGTACGGTTAAATAGACTGGTTGCCATGTGAGAAGTGTCCATAAACGTTTTTTTAAATAGACAAGACCTTCCTTTGGGTTGTGTGAAGTAATATTTCCAAATAGCATCTGTATTGCCATACTGTCATATTTATTGGCTTCTATCCAAACTTCACGTGAGTGGTGCTCACAAGCTTCAAGTCCGTAACAAAACCGCGGAGACTGTTCTTGTAACTTGGTTAGCGCTATTTTATCTGGTGATAAATAAGAGTTATGCGTTTTCATGAATATTCAATCTCTTGGTACAACAGAGCGGTAAGGTAATTTTCCAAGCATTGAGTTGTAAGCTAAACAGCCAATGAAAAATAATTATAATCCGCCGTTTATGTTTTACAAGAGTAATGAGAATAAATCTCAATAACATTCTGTATTGAGATTTTTTAAGGAGGTGTCTGCGTTATAGTTATTAATTTACTGTTGCTACAGTTGTTGCAGCAACCATTGTTACAGTCATTGTTGTTGTAATTATTGCTACAGTAACGATATCAGTCCATCTTCTTCCCATTGATTTTTAAGGCTTTGCTTTAATTCTCGGTAGTAAGCTAATGCATTTTCTTTTTGTTCATCTGTAATAGTTTGATAAAAGTTCTGTTTTTTAAACCATTCGGTGGCTGGCGTATCACCTAGATCCTGAGCGACTAAATGCCAGGCATAGGCATTTTCGTGGTTTTCTTCTTGCATATTTAATTCAGAAATAACCGCGGCAGCATGTCGATTACCATGATGTAAGGCTTGAGAAAATGCGCTTCTTGCTGCAGCTTTATAATCCATTGAATCGTCATAATCTTGATGGTTCGGATCATTCAGTAACTGATAGTAATAACGTTCACCTAAATGAAAAGAGGCATAGGCGTCGCCATTTTCTGCAAGCTGTTTCAGTGTTTCTAGTCCGTAATTATAATATTCAATAGGAATCAAATGGCCAAGCTTTTCAAGTTTTTCATGCTGTGCCTTTTCTTCTTCGGATAAAAGCGGGGGGGAAACAGGCACGCCATCATGTGAATCGTGAAATGTTATTTTTCCATGACTGTCAGTCAGGGGAAAGTGTTCTGTTTCTGATATAGGAGACTCTGCTCCTGCTTCAGTCTTAGCCTCAGCCTCATTCTCGTGGGAATGCATCACTAACTTTGTTTTTTGCTGTAGCTCCTCAGATAAGGTGCTATTGATTTTTACTGGTTCTGGAGAGTCAGCTGACTCCATAAAGAAAACAATTGAAATGACTGAAATTGTCACTAATGCAATTATAATTATAGATTTTTTCATATTCTGAGCCTTAATAAGAAGTCCACCATTCAGGCGAACTTCTATAATTGATTGTTACCTAATCCATCCTTGGAGTGACTAACAGATTTCTTTTAAAAACACCCGACTAAATTTCCATTGGTGTTGTAGCCATTGCGCACATAATAAGCTCGTTGCGAGCCTGTACCATGGGTTGGATCGCCAGAGTTATAAGCGGTCGATTGAACCGCATTAAATAAGCCACGGTAACCTAAGTTATTTTCGGCGCGATAAGCATAAGCTCCAGAAACACAATCTGCCTGCAGTTCTTGGTAAGGAGGGTTAGAGTAGATGCCGTATTTAAATTGAATACTATGCCCCCATTCATGGGCAAAAACACCTTTTGCCGCGTAAGAGTAGCGATTTTCCAGTCCTTGCAAAAATTGTGTGCCCAGTTGAATATTCTGGCCGCAGGCATAAGCTGTAACTCCACGTGGCTCGCCACAGACATTTCGATCTAAATAAACGGACGGTGTTGCATATTGGCCAGCCCAATTACGTAACTCATTATAGGTTGTTGATAAATATTGATTTGTAACTCTTTGCGCGATTGCAGCACCAGCAATAAGAGTTGCACTGACCGCTACGCCAGTAATGAGGGTTTTTAGTTTCATGACTTTTTACCTATAGTTTATTGTTATAAAGCAATCTATAGATTGCATTTTTGAATACCTTAGCAATATCTAAGATATATTTAAGAGTTTATTTGTTTGTGGTTAAAATTTCTAGAGGTATTATTTACGTAACGGCATTTTAAAAAACCTAAATAACTTTTAAATCTAAGTTACCTTTATTTTTATGCTGAGTGATTCATGAAGTTTGAGGTTGGCTGGGCAGAAATTTAAGCCTTCAATTAAACCCAGTAAAGACTATTAATGAAAGATAAACACGCCCTAATATTAAGCGAGATAAAGTCTAATCGTTTTGATGTTAATTTTTATGCCAGATGTAGGTTCGTTTTTTGTTCCACTGGTTATCTGTTGAAATGCTGTAAGAAGTTGTTGTTTGTTCGTTATTATTGAGTGTCGATAAATGACCTTCTTGCGTAGTCTTGCCTGTGGGATCGGTAAAGGCTTGTTGAATTTTGATTGCTTTATCATCTTCTAAGTACATTGCGCCAATTCCCATCGTGCCGTTAATTCCATATTGTACGAGGATCCCCTGATTTTTCTGGTAATCCCAATATTGTCGAAAATCCCAGAAAGCAACTTTTTTATCATTTTCAACACCATATAACGTTCCTTGTATACTTTGTTTTCCGACGCCCCATTGCCATTCCAAAACATACTGCTCGAAAGGCTCATTTTCATTTTTATAAGCTTGGTTACTGGTTACCCAAGTACCGACTAAACTTTGCATATTGCTGGAAAACCACTTGGGAGGTGCTGCACTAATAGCGGTAGACCATAATAAACAAATACAGACTGAGAATAAAAATCGCATATGAACCTCGGCTTAAAGTACTTTGTCTGGAAGAATGATAATCGGTATTTATACGCGATTTATCCAGTGTCTGGCTTCGTCAACCTGATCTAAAGTATAAGTTTTAACTTCTGCTTTTATCAATGGATTAGCGAGCTTACTCATCCATTCTATCCATTGCTGATCGGCGACAACTGCCACATGGGTTAAATCTTTGAGATGTTTGGGAGCAAATTTAAAATCTTCCCATATGGCGGAAAGCTCTATTTTCCCAAGATTTTTAATGATTTCAATGATTTTTATTTTTCCGTGCTTTTCAATTAATAATTCGAGTTGACTGATGATATTATCAAACTCTTCGCGAGTGACATTTCCATCAACAATAATTTCTACAGTATTGGTGTTATCCAATTGATTAAGGTTTAACATGTTGTCTCCTTTAAGTATTCAATGAAATATTGATTAGTCTGTTGAGAACATTTATATCAATGATTTTACTTTGTTAAATTTAAAATATTGTTTTGATTATAGGCTTGATATCGAGCATAGAGTTCACTTATTGATTCTTTATTTTCAATAATATTTTTTTGTTCAAGAAAGTCAGAATCATAAAGTTTGGAAAAGGAGCGCTCGCCAGCATCGCATGCAAAAGTAACAATAGTTTGTTTAGACTTTGATTGAGCTGCGATTAAAAATGCGGCGGCTACATTTAATGCTGAACTACTTCCAAGAACCAAACCATCATGATCTCTGACGATGCGTGAAATTGTAACTAAATCTTGATCTGGCAAATTAAGTGCTCTATCAATTTTGGCTTCGCGAAAGTTAGCCACTGAACGCATAATTCCGATACCTTCTGTAAATGAGCTACCATCAGATTGATATTCACCACTTTTTAAATATTGATAAATTCCGGAGCCATCAGGATCAACTAGCCACGTTTCAATGTTAGTATTTTGTTCTTTCAGATATTTTGACACTCCGCCTATGGTTCCGCCAGTGCCACAAACAGAAACAATGACATCAACCTTTCCATCGGTTTGTTGCCAGATTTCTGGGCCTGTACTTAAATAATGTGCCCCAGCATTACTGAGATTTTCGAATTGATTGGCCCACCAATAGTCAGGATTTTCATCAGCAATGCGTTTAGCTGTGTGATAAAAATGTTTAGGATCAGCAAAAGGGCAAGGGTCAACTAAATGTAACCGAGAGCCATGTAAAGTGATCATTCTTTCTTTTTCCTGAGCTTGTCCCTTGGGCATTACGGTGAGCATTTCAAAACCTAATGACTTAGCGACTAAAGCTAGGCCTATTCCTGTGTTACCAGCAGTGCCCTCTACAATAGTCATTCCGGGAGTTAGCTCCCCATTAGCAATAGCATCATTAACCATTTGCAATGCAGCTCGATCTTTTATTGAACCGCCGGGATTTTGGAATTCACACTTAATTAAAATATCGCAGCCACTTATTTTGGAGAGAGAAGGTATTTTTAATAGATCTGTATTACCGATTAATTCTGCTACGTTTTGCTTGGTATTCATGGAATTTTCTTTTTATTAAGCGTCGTTTTTGATGAATTCATAGTATTCACAATTGATACTTTTATCAACTAAGAGAGCTAGGCAGCTATGGGCAGCGATAAGCATTAGTAAAAATGAAGCATCGATTTGCAAAATAAGTGAATAAAGCTTGACCAGAAATTAATCTCTTTCTATTATGTAACCATTATGTTACATAATAGAAAGAGACACTACATTTGAAAAATAATATTAATAATATGCGATCAGGAAATGAGCTCTCAGTAAATGAGTACCTTAAGAAGCGGATACTTTGCAATCGATGTTTTGCAGTGAGTTGCTAAAAAATGTCAGAGGTAAATTCAATTGACCATGTTTTTCAATCTCTTGCTCATCCAATACGTCGGCAAATAATTGATTTCGTGGCAGAAAATCCCGGCGCGACAAATGGTGAAATATGTGAGTTATTTACGATGAGTCGGATAGCTGTGAGCAAACATATAAAGTTGCTTGAGTCGGCTGATTTACTGGTAATTGAGTCTGAAGGGCGGAACCGCTTGCACTATTTTAATGTATTACCGATACAGATGATTTATGACCGTTGGACCGACGAATACAGTCGGTTTTTCGCTCAGAAAATGAATGCATTTAAACGAGAGTTAGAGCAATATGATGAGGAAAACGATGAAAAAACTGCCTAAAAGTATTTATAAAGTTGTGATCGATGCGCCGATAGAGAAAGTCTGGCAAGAGCTAACCAAACAAAATGGTTTATGCGCGCATTTTTTTAATGCCAAGTTAGATACTACCGAGCTAGCTGTTGATGCCCCGATTCGTATGCGTTCTAAAGATGGAAAATATACTTCTGTTGTAGGTGAGGTTTTAGAGTGGAATCCGCCGCATGTTTATTCGCATAGTTTTAAGTTTACGAATCTGGACGATCCTTATTGTAAAGTGACCTATAAGTTAAAAGAAGTCGAAGGTGGAACAGAGTTTACTTTAATTAATGAAAATGTTCCTGCTGGAACTAAAACCGCTAAGTATATGGATCAAGGTGGTACATTCATTACTCAAACACTCAAAGAAGTTATTGAAAATGGTCAGCCATCATTTAAACATCGATTGTTGTTAGGCATTATTGGTTTAACTGGATTTATGACACCTAAAATTTGTTTAAGTGAAAATTGGCCTTTTGAGCGTAAAGGAAATTATCAAGATAATTCTGAGCAAGATAACCCAGAATAAAGCAACTTTGAATAAAACAACACAGAGTAGAGTCGTTTTGAGTAAAGTAACCCCGAATAATAATCTGTTGAAGTTGAAAAATATTAACTGACATACAACAAACATAGCCTACGAGCACAATTAATTTGCTCGTAGGCTATTTGCTTGCCATGTATTTAATTATTCTGAAACTAATATCGGAACCCATTCTCGAAAGCTATCATTAACCATGTAACTAAAAAATAAGTTATTGCTATCAATACTATTTGGTAAGTCCGTGATCATTATTTTATCACCAGGGCTAAAAGGCGGTAGATCAAATAAAGCTTCACCAATTAGCAGTTTGGGATCGGTGATACTACCACCATAACTGGCATTGGTTTGCATGATCATGGTATGGCTCTGTAAAGATACCATGCAATTAGGGCAGGCATCTGAATCAGGTTGAGGTGTTGTCCAAGGCGAGATTGCAATACTGCCGTTTTCAATCGCATTACAGTCAGATTGTGAGGTTTTGCAAGCACTAAAAGAGTTAAGGTTATAATTCGCCGTAGCTGGTGAATTCATTAATCCTGTGCCTGTGAGATCGCCCATTTGTTTTTGCCAATTGCAATGGTTTGGTGCGGGGCAGCTATTGTCTTTACAAGCTTTCAATAGTGCACTACACATTGATGCGCGCTTGGCAACAAGTGGACGAGGGGTTGGTGGCTGAAAGTCGGCATTAAACTTAAGCGGCTCCCCAGCATCATAAACTAACGACATTAATTCGGTTGCGGAAAGTTCGGGACGATATCCCCATACCAAACTTGCGATACTGGAAACAACAACGGTTGATACTGAGCTGCCAGTTAATACTTCAGTATTAGTTGCGGTCGTATTTTGCAAAGCTGCGTGATCACCAAAAGCCGTTATTGTAGCATTCGAATTTTTGCGGCTATTGGCTAACGGATTTCCTAATGCATCAATACCAGAAACACCATAAACTAAACTGTCTAGGATGCTTTCATTTTTACTATTTTTTCTTTCTTCAGGCACAAGTTTTATACCGTATTGTAAACAGTCTTCTTTCGAGGGAGAGGGGAATTTTGCCCATCTGGCAGGCAGCATAGCCTGAAAGTCTTGGGTCTCTGTTTTACTTTTATTACCTGCTGCAGCTATTATCAGTGCGCCATGACATCGAGCACTCACAATGCTATCAAAAACACTTTTTACGGCAGCAGGGTAATCTATAGGATTGGTGGTGGTTCCTCCCCAAACATCTCCATTCCAACCGAGAGAAAGATTAAGTATTAGCTTTTTATTTTGTTTGCCAGATTTCCATGCACTCGTTTCATTTTGAATTGCAAGACTGAGATCGGTTAATGAACCAAAATATCCCCCTTGAAAGTCATCTCGAAAAATATGATATTCATCTTCACGTAATTCTGCAATATAAGCTAAAGCGAGCTGGCTTGTTATTTGAGCTAAACAAACTTCTTTGGTTTGTTCGCATAATAAAAAGCGCGCAATTTCAGTTAGTGATGCTCCGTGAGGTGAGTTGGTAGAATTGTTTTCTGGATATAGTTCGGCTGTCGGTAATGAGTCAATGATCGCCAAACGAACAGGATAACGCTCTTTAGATATGTTGGGGATTTCAGATTTACCTGTTTGTAATTTTAGCTGAGACTCTAAAACCGCTTTATGATCTATTGCGCTTGCCAATCCACCAACGACAACGCAATTTCTTTGAATATTTTTCTTTAAAAGCCCTTTGTCGATAAGTTTCTGTAACTCCGTAGGAGGAGTATTATTACCATTATGGCCTAAGAGCTTTTTATACTGACAGTAGCTTTCTAAAGAGGGGTTTCCATCGACCTGATGGGCGCTAAATAGTTTGCTTTCAGTCCAGCCATAAGCTCTCGGACAGCTAGATGAATGTTTTGCTGTTATTGCAATCCATTCATTATTAAAGCAACCATTATCAATGGGCGCTGCTATTAAAGTTGTACTGTAACTAAAAGAAAATAGCAGGGTTAAGTATCGAAGTGTCAATACTGATATTTGACACAATTTTGAGGGAAGTATAACTATTTTTTTCATAAAATTTCTCACTGAATTTAGATGGTGATAACTCGAAATGCCAGCCAGTTATGTTGTGGTTGAGAATCCATTAAGTCTATTTGTGTTTGCCTTGCCGCTTGAATAAAGTCATTTTTACTCATCCAGTGATGATAAAAACTAGACATAAAAGTTTTGGCGATATGATCTTTTACTGGTTGATTAGTCGCAATAACAAATTCACTACCAGAAATAACAAATGCATGGGCTAGCCCGATTGATTCAACTTGATGAGCAGGTGAGTTTCCTGAAGAATTACAAGCTGATAAGACCACCCATTTCGGCGCTTGAGGTAATAATAAAATGTCGCGTGTTTTTAAGGAAATGCTGTTTGCCAAAGGTAACTCATGTTCTGCAATACCTGAGTTGGGGGAATTGACATGCCCTGCATAATGAAAAAGAGAGACTTTAGATAATTGTTGTTGAAGCGCTTTTATTGTGGCCTCATTATTTAGTAACAGAGTCGATTGCCAAGCAAATGGTTGAACAGCGTTGATTATATTTTGTGCTTCACTTTCTGTAGATTTTAAGTCTCCTAGGGAGTTCGCAACAATTAATGAACGTTTTTGAATGCTGGCTGTTGACTTATTATTATTTTGCTTTTTTAAATCAACACCGTAAACAATCGTTTTTTGATGAATGAGTTTTTGATTGTTAAACATCAAACCATTAAAGTTAACTTCCTTCATATCACCAAATGGAAATATTTTTATTGAGTCATATTGACTAATAATTGGCTTGAATTGCTCAAGCCATATCTCTGCCAAAGCTTGTGGGAGAAAGCTGGCCTGTTGGGGGGGCTCATTTATATTTATTGCATAGGAATGTATTCCGTCTTGTGTTTTGGCAAAACCCAGCCAGCCATCGATGATTGGGTAAAAAAATAAAAACACTTCATTTTTATCAGGTTCACTCATTAGCGGTGAAACCTGAACCAGCTGTTTGTTGACTAACTCTAAGCTTTCATTAAATAATTTTGCCATCTCTTGTTTTAATTTTAATAATTCAATTTTTGAGGCTTCTAATTGATCATAAGGTAAGCTCCACTCTAATGATTGTTGAGTAATAATTGTCTTTCTCAGAGATTTCATTTGTGAAGCAAGTCTACTCCATTGCTGATTATTTATAAGGCTACCTTCAGTCAATTGGTTCAAATGAAACATACGAGTTAACCAAAAAGAATGAAAACGTCGGGCTACATTAAGGGCTTCCTTATCTCTGTCGAGCTGATGCAGTAGATAAACATAGCGATAACTAAAATGAAGTTTGCTTTCTAGAAAATTTTCCTGTGAACCAATAATTGGAACGCTTAGTGAGTTATCAAATACAACCCGCTCGGCAAGTAAATAGTACTTTAAGGCATGTTCATAAAGGTGAGATTGTTGATAGCTATCTGCAATTCCAACTAATGCACTTAAATAAAAATCAGAGTACTTAACTTGTTCTGCTAGCTGTTTTAGTAGTTGAAAATAACTGAGCGCTAGCTCATTATGTTTTTGAGATAGCGCTAATAGCCCTTTTAATTCAATAAGCTCAATTCTCTGGCGATAAGATAACTGGGTATTTAATTGCTCAATTCTTAGTAATATATCACTGGCTTGATTGGATTTTTTTATTAAGTAGTATGACTTTGCTAAATTGATCAGAACGTTAATTTTGTCTGGAGAATCTATTGGGCAAGACGCTTCTAGCATTTCTAAAGCATGGTTAAGTGACTCGAATGGTAGCGATTCATTCGGTAAAACTATCGTACTCGCTTCTAGCATTTTTAGTTTTGCCCAGCCTAATCCATTAAAGTATTTCGCTTTTCTACAATTTTCCCAGTCGGAAGGTAGCTTGCTGACAAGCTGTTCTCTTTTGGTAATCGCTTGTTTAAAATCTCCGCTATTTACTAAGATTCTTGTGTACATATGTTGAGCATCAATTTGATGCTTAGTTAAATCAAAAGTGTTTGCTATGTCTTCTGCTTTTTGAAAAAGTTGTTGGGCTTGACGATACTCTCCCAAATAGCTATATAAATTGGCTTGGTAAAAATAGCGATAATAATTAGATTCCGCAGTCAACAGCTGTTTTGGTAGACTATTTAAAATATCCTGACTTTCGAATACTTTGTCCTGTAAAAAAAGTAAAATATAAACTTGTAGCATTTTGTTGTCGACTATATTGTTGATATTGTTTTCTTTTTCAAATAGTTGGTTAGATAGACTCAAGCTTTCTAATGCTTCATCTATTTTGTTTTGTTGTAATTGCAAGCGAGATAAATAGAAATAAATTTTTGCAGCTGATTTATTGTTGATTGTGAGTTGTTGATTTAAAAATAATAAAGCATCATTTTTATCTTCGATCTTCTGATATTTGTTCTGCCATTCAGATGTTTCATAAACCTGTACGTTAAATACTTGTCTGGCATTTTTTGAGCTTTCAACTGAAAAAGTGTAACTACCATTTTTTAAATGAATTTCAGTATACACTCCACCACGCTTGACCTGCTTTATACTGGGTTTTATCATTAGATTGCTATTGGTTGCTGAGTCTAGAATTTTGTCATTAATTAATAATTCGAAATCATTTAGTTGTGCTTCTGGAAACCAGATTTTAAGTGGTGTTGCAGTGTTTAATTGACAGTGGTTGGTTTCCTCTACAGTATGACACCCAGAAAGCATGACCTTATTGATAGATAAAGGGGGAATGTTTACTGTCGTTGAGTAAATAGAAAAGAAAACTACAGCTAAAGCTGTAGAAAAACTGATGAATAGCCACATGGCTGTCTTTGTTTTAGGTGTTTGATTCATATGAGTTCAATTAAAAATCTAGTTGGATTTTTCATCGTTTATAAAGCTCTAGCTTCGATTTAAAGTGATAGGTGATGCAAAATACTGCCAGTTTTCTTGTGTATGATGTGAATTTGCTGTTTGTAAAAGCTGCTTAATATGCTCAATTTTTGGAAGACTGTCTTTTTTAGCTATTACAGTAATTAATATGGCGTTATATATTGGATTTTCTACTCTCTGTTGCTTTGTAAAATTTTTATTATTTAATGATTTTTCTGATAGTGTGCTAAATGTTTGGTTTAATAAGTCATATATTTGTATTCTGATCGCACCTTTATCAGATTTTT
>JAUIHB010000385.1 GCA_030432465.1 Gammaproteobacteria bacterium | reverse complement strand
AGATTAATATGAAAAAATTATGGTTACAATACCTACTTATTTGTCTGTTGTTATCGTATATACAACTTAGTTATGCCGAACTCGACCATGAACATGAAAAAGATAGTTCACACTCAAAATTAGCGCAGATGGAACCAAGTCATGAAGAAAAAAGACTAGTAGAAATTAGCTTAGAAGGACAGCAAGCTGCGGGAATTAAAACTGAAATATTGCAAAAAATATCTTTGCCAATTTGGATAAGTGCTCCCGGAGAGGTTATTCCCAATGCTAAATTAACATCTATTACTACCCCTAGAATACTAGCACAAGTAATCCAGAGAATAGCTCACATAGGTGAGCATGTTAAGTTGAACCAACCACTGGTACGCTTATCAAGTGTTGATATGGCAAAAGCACAGGCAAATTTATTACTTAAGCAAAATGAGTGGAAGCGAGTCAAACAATTAGGCAAGCAAGCAGTTTCAGCCAAACGATATCGGGCCGCTGAAGTATCCAGACAGCAAGCATATTCTAACTTGTTAGCGTATGGCATGACACAATCTCAAATAGAGACCTTCCTCAAATCAAACGACCCAAACAAAGCTAATGGTGAATTTACTCTATTAGCACGACGAGATGGGATTGTTTTTTCTGCAGATTTTATCGAAGGACAAATAATTGAACCAGGAAAATTACTATATAAAATTGTGGATGAAAAAAGTCTCTGGGTAGATGCTAAATTATCAAATGATGAATCTAAAACAATCAAGCCAGAAGATAGTGCTATTATCCAAACTGATCATAATAAAATAGAAGCAGAAGTATTGCAGGTTCATCATAAACTAGATGAAATGACTAGAACTAGATTGGTTCGATTAATTGTTCCTAATGTAGATGATATATTGCATCCGGGTGAATTTGTGACTTGCTTAATTAAAACTGGGGAAACACCTCCCGTACTAGCAGTTGATAAATCCGCATTAATGCGAATGCCGGATGGTGACATGTCAATATATATCCAGGTAAATCCGAATCATTTTCAAGCAAAAGAAGTTCAAATACTCAGAAAGATAGGGCCTTGGCGTGTTATTTACGGGGTTAATGCTGGTGCAAAAATCGTCACGAAAGGGGCTTTCTTTGTGCACTCTGAGTCTCTTAAGAGTAGCTTTAAAGCGCATAATCATTAGTTTTGAAAGGTTTATCACATGTTAAATGGTTTAATTGACTTTTCTGTTAAAAATCGGTTACTGATCGTTTTAGCATTGCTTGCCCTAATTATTAGTGCATACCTTGTATTACCTAAACTTAATCTAGATGCATTTCCTGATGTAACTAACATTCAAGTACAAGTAAATACAGAGGCATCAGGCCTTGCCTCTACAGAAGTAGAGCAGTTGATTACTTATCCTATTGAAGCAGTTATGTACTCTCTACCAAACGTTGAGGAAGTCCGTTCAATCTCCAAAACTGGTCTGTCTGTAGTAACAGTTGTATTTAAAGAAGGAACGAACATTTATTTTGCACGAGCGCAAGTTTTTCAACAACTACAAAAGGCTAAAGAAAATATACCTGATGGTGTTGGCGTGCCTGAGATTGGTCCAAACACATCTGGCTTGGGTCAAATTTTTCAATATATTTTAACCAGCAATAACCCAAAAAAGTATGATGGGATGAAACTGAGAAGTCTAAATGACTGGTTGGTAAAATTACAGTTATTACCAGTGGGTGGTGTAACGGATGTTTTATCATTCGGTGGCACAGTTAAGCAATATCAAGTACAACTTAACCCACAAAAGATATTGGGGTATAAAATTACCGCCCAAGAAGTTATACACGCAATCGAAAATAACAACCGAAATTCAGGTGGATGGTACTTAGACCGTGGAGATGAACAGCTAGTAATTCGCGGTGAAGGCTGGTTAGACAGTGGCAAAAAAGGGCTTAGGGAAATAGCTAATATACCTGTCAAAGAAAAGCACGGCACCGTTGTTAGGGTTAAAGACGTTGCAGAAGTATCATTTGGTCCTGAAATACGTCAAGGAGCAGTCAGTATGATTCTTCGTGATCAAGATGGGCAGCCCAAAAATATGGGAGAGGTAGTAACTGGCATAGTACTAAAGCGTATGGGCGCTAACACTAAAGCCACTATCGATGGCATCAAAAAAAGATTGCCTAGCATCCAACAATCCTTACCAAATGGTGTCAAAATACAACAAATATATGATCAATCAAATCTGGTGGACAAAGCAGTAAA
>JAUIHB010000094.1 GCA_030432465.1 Gammaproteobacteria bacterium | reverse complement strand
AATCGCTTGTGGCTTTAGTGCTTTTTTATTGTTTACCTCTAATCCTTTTGAGCGAACCTTGCCATTTTTTCCAATCGATGGAACAGATCTTAATCCCTTGTTACAAGATTTTGGCATGATTATTCATCCCCCTTTGTTGTACATGGGTTATGTTGGGTTTGCTGTATCTTTTGCTTTTGCAATAGCTGCGTTGATTGAGGGGCGTTGGGATTCGAAATGGGCTCGTTGGGCTCGGCCGTGGACGATAGGCGCATGGATGTGTTTAACCGTAGGAATCGCCTTAGGAAGCTGGTGGGCGTATTACGAACTCGGTTGGGGAGGTTGGTGGTTTTGGGATCCTGTCGAAAACGCATCTTTTATGCCATGGCTTGCTGGAACAGCATTGATACATTCTCTTGCTGTCACGGATAAAAGAGATTCATTTAAAGGTTGGACGCTCGCACTATCATTAATTACATTTTCACTGTGTTTGTTAGGAACTTTTTTAGTGCGCTCCGGAGTTTTAACTTCAGTGCATTCATTTAGCAATGATCCTGAAAGAGGTTTATTTATTCTGATCTATTTAGGGTTTGTGGTTGGTAGTTCAATACTATTGTTTATTTTTCGTTCGGGAAAAATCACTAAAAAAGTTAAATTTACTTTTTTGTCGAAAGATATGTTTCTTCTATTGAATAATATTTTTTTAATCAGTGCGACATTCTTTGTTTTTTTTGGAACTTTATATCCGTTGATTGCGGAAGCTTTTGGACGCAAGCTTTCTGTTGGAGCACCGTATTTTAATCTTATATTTCCTTGGCCAATGTTTGCTTTATTTATTTTGCTTGGTGTTGGACCTCTACTTAACTGGAAGCGTCACGATTTTAGCCAGTTAAAAAGTGTATTATTTAAATTGTTTATGATCTCTTTGATTGCTGCATTTGGTTTTACTTTTTTTATCGGTGATTTTTATTTATGGGTTTTATGCGGTAGTGCGTTATCTTTTTGGGTCGCTTCATCAACATTTTATTTTGTACTCAAACCGAATAAAAATAACCAACCTTTAATGAAAAAAATTAACAGTTTGTCTCGAGCCAATTTAGGTATGGCTTTAGCTCATATTGGTATTGCTGTTACATTGCTTGGAGTTATTATTACAAGTATTCATAGTATTGAAAAAGATTTAAGAGTGACTGTTGGTGAAACCGTTTCAGTAGGTAACTATCAGTTTAAAATGCTAGAGTCTAGTATTGTTGAGGGAGAGAATTACCAAGCTTCCAAGGTTGATTTTCAAGTGCTACAAAATTCTCAAGTAATAGCATTGTTAGCACCAGAAAAACGTTATTATTTTGCTGGTAGGCAAGTGATGACAGAGGCATCCATTGATGCAGGTATGTGGCGTGATGTTTATATTTCTTTAGGTGAATCTTTGGATAATCAACAACAAGTCTGGGCGGTACGAATTTATATTAAGCCTTTTATTCGTTGGATATGGGGAGGTGCTGTGATTATGGGATTGGGTGGCTTATTGGCGACTCTGGATCGTCGATTTACGCGTAAAAAGCAAATGAAAGTAGAAAGAAAAAGCTTTAAATCAAATGGCATCATGGTAGAGGAGGATTTATCGTGATCACAAAAATGTTAAAAGCTCTTTCTGTATTATTGTTATTTTTAGGATTTATTGGGCTTTTTTATTGGGCGCTGAGTCATGATTCCACCGAGCTTCCTTCCCAACTAATTGATGGGCCTGTACCTGAATTTTCAGTGAACGATTTAATGCAGCCAGAATCAATGCTGACACCAGAAATATTTCAGGGAAAAATAAGCTTGCTGAACGTTTGGGCGAGTTGGTGTGCAGCATGTTATACGGAACACCCCTACTGGGAAGAGTACGCAAAGTTAGATGATTTACAGATTATTGGTTTGAATTATAATGATAAAAAAGAAAAAGCATTAAATTTTTTAGAGACGCAAGGAAATCCTTACGAAAAAATTTTATTTGATGTTAAAGGAAGGGTTGGAATTGAGTTTGGCGTGTACGGTGCACCGGAGACATTCTTAATCGATCCAAAAGGAAAAGTCCGGTATCGTCATGTTGGTATTGTCAGTCCTGAAGTTTTTCAAGATAAGTTAATGCCATTAATAGAAAAAATTAAACTAGGTTTCTAGATGAAAAAATATGTCACTTTATTTTTGATTTTTCTATCGTTCTACACTTTTGCTTCTGTTGATGTGTATGAGTTTGAAACACCAGAACAAGAAGCTCAATTTAGACATTTAATTGATGTGCTCCGATGCCCAACCTGTCAAAACCAAAACCTTTCTGGTTCAAACTCTCTCGTTTCCGAAGATCTTAAGCAGATTGTTTACGAAAAAGTGAAAGCAGGAGAAAGTGATCAAGAAATTGTTCAATTTATGAAAAAACGTTATGGCGAATTCATTTTATTTGAACCTGAAGTTAGCAAGGATAACTTGATTTTATGGACTGCTCCTTTTCTGTTTTTGTTTATTGCATTAACGAGTTTTTTTATTTGGTACCGTAAAAATAAGGGTGAACTTAATGAATAGCTTTGGAATAGCCACATTTTTGGTCACTTGTTTTTGTGTTTTTTATGTGAGTTATTGTTCAATGGGCGGCTCTGCCGATAAAAATAAAGCAGTGACTAAGCCTTTTAAAAAAGAGACAAAAAGCGCTAAATGGGTTTTGATTTTTCCTGTTGTTATGATTCTTTATGCACCACTTCTTTATTTTTCCCAAGATAGCTATGCCGAACAAAATAAATGGCAGCAAGTGCAAATTGAAACTCAAAAGTTATTTAAAAAAGGTCAAATAAATGAAGTAGATTTGACCATGCAAGATTTATTATTAGGCCTAAGAACCCAAGTTTTTTATCAACCCAAAGAAGCGAAAATTTGGTTTGAGCTGGGATTGGCTTACGCTAATTTAAAAATGAGCGATGTTGCTATTGCTGCGATGCAAAGGGCTATTCGAGAGGAGAAAAATCCAGATTGGATGGTTGCTACAGCACAATTGTTAAATGCTAGTAATGATGCTGCAAATCAACAGACTGCGATTTCATTGCTTGAACAGGTTGTCCGTCAATATCCAGAGCATCAAAGCGGGCTGTTAACCTTGGGGTTTGCCTATTTTAAAGCGTTGCGCTATGAGTCAGCGATTGGTGTTTGGACACATTTAGCTAACAATACAGGGTTATCTGAAAAGTCACGCCAATTTATACTCGAGCAAGTTCAACAAGCAAAAGTACTACAGAATAAAACACCAGCAGAATAAAGTAGATTGTTCTGTTAGCGTTAATTCCGAGCTTTTTGATTTATTTTTGTTGAAATGAGATAGTTTGAGCATTTTTTGTGATTAAGGCCACATTTTAATATTGCATTATTTTGCGCACTGGTGCATCTTTACTGAGTCAAGTAAAACCATGTTTTACAGGATAAGCCATAAACATGAAGTCTGCGCTTTGTAAGCTGCTAGTTATTTAAGGCTTTTGTTACCATTATCAATTAGTTAGATAAAAATTAAAGTATAAAAGCACAATTGTTGTGTAACATTTAGGATTAGTTTGAGTCTTTGAATTACCCTCAAGATTCGGGTTAATTTATTTTATTTATTTAGGAGCTATATACTCATGAAAAAACTTTCAAAATTAACGGCTTTAGTTGGTTCGCTTTTTTTAGCGGCATTGTTCTTTAATACAGCTTCAGCTGATGCTAACCCATTTGCACAACAAAGCGAGCAAGTTCAGACAATTGCTGGAGATGATAGTAAGTGTGGAGACGAGAAAAAAGATAAAAAAGAAGAAAAATGTGGTGAAGGCAAGTGTGGCGACAAAAAAGATAAAAAATGTGGCGACAAAAAAGATGAGAAAGAAGAAAAATGTGGCGACAAGAAAGATCATAAAGAAAAGAAATGTGGCGAAGGTAAGTGTGGCGGTAAATAGTTTTTACTGATCTATTTGCGACATAGAGAACCACTTTGAGCAATCAAGGTGGTTTTTTTATGGCTGTTAATAAAATATAGATATAGATTTTTCAACTTTTATCGTTTGTTATAATTAAATATAGCCAAGCAGGGTTAATTGATAAAGGCTAGTTTCCACTTTTTAGAAAAGCTATAATTCGTTAAAGTAAACTAACTTAATAAAGCACTTTTGGCGGCAAAAGTGAAGGGACAGTATGTTAATTAAGAATTCAATACTTGGTATTGTGCTTGTTTTTTTATCTGGTTGCGCAAATAAGCCTGTTAATAAAAATGATCCTTGGGAAGATTGGAATAGAGGTGTTTATTCATTTAATAAAGTTATCGATGATAACATTGCTAAGCCTGTTACTCTTGGTTATAAAGCGGTCACTCCTGATATCTTAGAAAAGGGAGTAACGAATGTCTTTTCAAATATTAATGATATTCCTACGATGGTTAATAACTTATTACAGGGGAAAATTACCGACTCCTTTTCTGATTTGGGACGTGTACTCGTAAACTCAACGCTTGGTATTGGAGGGCTTTTAGATCCTGCCAGTGATATGGGGCTTGTTAAGCACGATGAGGACTTTGGACAGACTTTAGGTAAGTGGGGCGTTGGCTCTGGTCCCTATGTTATGTTGCCTTTTCTAGGGCCTTCTACGGTGCGAGATACTTTAACAAAACCTGCAGATTCTGAGCTTAGCTTTATTAGCTACATTGATCATATTCCCACTCGCAATCAAGTTATGTTTTTAGAATTGGTTGATAAGCGTTCAGGTTTATTAAAATTTGAAGACAACTTAAAAGACGTAATGGATGAATATGCGTTTGTCAGAGATTTTTATTTACAAAATAGGCGTTATAAAGTTTTAGATGGTAATATTCCATTTGAAGACGAATGTGATCCTGAATTTGATGGAGAGTGTGAATTTTAATCAAAATTATTTTTATTTATTTAATTATTTCGCGTTTAATGTGTTGAATCATTGAGTCTTTATAAAGAAATTAATTTAATATTTTTTATAGATAGTTAAATAAATTGAGTAAAAGACTGAAGTCTACCTAAATTTGTGGAAAGTTTTTTAGAGTTAAGCGGCTATTTTGGTAGCCGCTATTTTTAAGATAGCGTTTATTTTACACTTTCTATGTTACCTCCAATTTCGTAAGTACCGTCATCTAACTGCTTCACTCGCATCACTTCAAAAGATGCGCTAAGAGGTGCTAGCTTACTTTGCTCTGAGCGAATATCTACGCTAAGTTTTTGATTTATATCAAATTTATGTTCAGTTATGAACATAACCCCATCGCCACTAAGGTTTTTACTATCACCTTCAAAGACCTGTCCTGTCTTTGGGTCGGTAATGGTGACTTTAGCGTCAACAAACATACGAATAAAATTTCTTTTTTCTTCATAGTCATTTTTATCTAAAGACATGAAGTTCCTCCTGACAACGATTATTGTAAAATAATTCTTGTTCATGTTAGGAAATAAACGCGTAAGCGTCAATCAAAAAGAGTCCACAATTTGCTTGTGATTATTTGCGGTTATGCTATAAACGTTCATCTGAGAGTTATTGTTTATCTGGATACTTTGGGGAATCAGAACCAAAATATAGGTGGAGTTGGACGTCAGGTGGAGTCGGAATTGTCGCAAAAGTGGAATACTGCTGTCTCACATAAAATTCTTGTGATTGATGATGAACCATTGGTCAGAGAAAGTGTTGCTATCTATCTAGAAGATAGTGGATACGATGTTATTGAAGCTGCGGATGGTAAGCAAGGTATTGATTTATTTTGTGAGTGTAAGCCCGATCTTATTGTTTGTGACTTAAGAATGCCTGAAAAAGACGGCATGGAAGTACTGAAACAGATCACTGAAATGTCTCCTGATACGCCAATTATTATAGTTTCTGGTGCCGGGCAAATTCATGATGTCGTAGAAGCGCTTCGATTAGGTGCTTTGGACTATTTAGTTAAGCCTGTTACCGATTTGGCTGTGCTGGAAAATGCTATTAGCAACGCTCTCAAGCGCCATGAGTTAGAAGAACAAAACAAAGCTTACCGACGAGAACTTGAACAAGCAAATAATGAACTGGAAAAGAATTTAGAACTTCTTCAACAAGATCAAGATGCCGGAAGGCGAGCTCAACTTCAATTGTTACCTGAACCTGATGCATCGTTAGCAGGTTATAAATTTCAACATATTATCAAACCATCGCTGAATTTAAGTGGCGACTTTATTGATTACTTTCAAATTTCTGAAAGGTACTTAGGTTTTTATATCGCTGATGTTTCTGGACATGGTGCAGCTGCAGCATTTGTAACTATGACTTTAAAAAGTTTAATTAACCAGCCGTTGCGTCAATATAGATTAGGTGCTGATGATATGGTTGTTGATCCTGCTGCTTTTATGAGTTATCTAAATGGTGAGTTAATCAGTGCTAATCTGGGTAAACATATTACGGTATTTTATGGCGTGATTGATGTTCAAGAGAGCGTATTTAACTATTCTGTAGCTGGGCAGTACCCAGCCCCTATTATTTTCAATGCTAATCGTATAATGGCTTTGGAAGAAGGTGGTTTCCCTATAGGTCTATTTGGCTGGGCTAATTTTGTTAATCATCAAGTTGAGATAAATTCTGATTTTAAGTTATTGATGGTTTCCGACGGTTGGTTAGAATTAATTTCTGATGATGATACTCCGGTTGAAGAAAACTATTTGATAGACTATGTTAAAAGAAATGAAATTAGTATCGAGTCTTTAATTAAACCTATTCAACAATATCCCAAAGATAATATGCCTGATGATATAACTGTTTTTATCGTTTCAAAGGAACCTGAATAATGGACGGCGCAATATACGCAGCAAGTATTGATGGAATTGAATATATTAAATTTACTGGTACAGTCCGCTATTCTCACTGTAGTGGCCTTGAAAGTCACATCAATCAATTATTTGCCGATAAGCAATGTACTCAGGTGGTAGTGGATTTAGAGCAAGCAGAAGTTTTAGATAGCACTGCGCTTGGCTTGTTAGCGAAAGTTGCCATTGAGATGAAAAAATACTGTGAAACTCGTCCGGTTATTTTTATGGTCGAAGGTGAGTTACACCGAATTATTAATCGAGTGTGCTTTGATCAAGTGTTTGATGTGGTATTTGATCGAAAGCCTTTACGGAGCGATGATTTAGAAGCGCTTAATACTGCGCCTTCAGACGAAGAAAGTGTGCTAAAGCGGGTTATTGGGGCACATAGAAGTTTAGCAGAATTGAGCGAAAGTAATGAAAGTTTATACCGAGACATTACAGGTGCACTTGGATAAAGCATTATTGTTTTACAATATCAATTAGTCTTGATTTAATTGTTCTTATATTTGCAGAGTGATTTTACTGTTTAGTCAATCTAAATCTACCATTTTTTCTTAGGACCAAATAGCTCATCTTCTGACTCTTCCATTACTTCACTTGATTCATAAGAAACATTTTTTTTCATTGCTTGGGAAGGTGTGCTCTTGATCATTTCCTGAAGATCCTTTTCTAGCCTGATAAGTCGTTCGTTCTTATTACTTATTTTGTTCATCATCTGTTGAGCCATTGAAAAGCTTTGTTGTGCATGAATATATTCATGACGACTAAGTGCTGATTGACCTTGTTGTAGGTAAGCACAAATTTTTGACTCTGATATGAGTGCTGATATTCGATTGACTGCACTAGAAACAAGAGAGTTGTTGATTGCTTCTAATTTACTCAATTTAATTAAAAACTTGGCAAGATTTGAAAGACTGTTAATTTGTTGAGTCAGCTGTTCATAATCATTAGGAATGATTAATCTTTTTGAATCTGAAGGAGACGATGAGTTTTGTAAATGCCCGTTTAAAGACTCAATATTTTTATTGTTAATTGGATCATTAGGCGCCAGCTTTTGTACGGCTTTAAGGTTGCTGATTGTGTATTGTAATAGTATTTGACGTGTTTCTTGACCAATTGGAAATGAAGATAAATTAGATAGTATAGTTGTTGCTTGATTTGCTCGGTATTTATACTGAGATATTTTTTGGCGGGTTGCGGCTCTTTCTTCTTCACGGCGCTGAATAAAAGTAATGGCTATGACACTAATAATTAAGATCGCAATAATGGCAATAATGATACTTGACGAATTCATTCAGTAATCTTCTTTTTGAATAATTGGTTTTGCATAGAGCCTACCTGTTTTATTTTTGTGAATACTATTATTTTATTATCAGGGCAAAATTATTTGAAAAACACCGCCGCCTAACAGGCCTCCATTGGATAATTTTACCGAGCCTTTCATATTATCGTGTTGATGTAATTCCGCGACTTGTTGCGCAAAAAAAAGGCCTAATCCCGTACTTCCTGTGCTTTGATTAACTCCTTGTAAATAGTCTCCCGCCATTTCTAGCATTGGACCTGGATATCCAGGTCCGTTATCGCATATTGAAATATTAACATTTTTTGAGGTATCAGCAATAATTGCAATTTCTGAATGAGCGTATCTTACTGCATTACCGATAATATTTGAGACCACCATGGAAAGTAAGGATTCATCAAAAATAGCATCCACAGTTTCATCGACATCAATGCTGTATGTAAAACCTTTTGCGTTGAGTAATGGTGAGTGCATCAGAATTTGTTCTTCTATAAAGTCATACAAATTATGGTAGCTTGGGTTAAAAGGCATTTGTTCGTTTTCAATTTTATAGGTGGCTAATAGTTGCATTAGCGTGCTATTTACCCGAGAAGACTCATATTGAACCACGCCATACTCTTTACGTGATTTCGCTTTGGGAGTCTCTTCTAAAATAGCTTCCAAGGCTTCCAGCATCATACCTAGGGAGTTTTTCATATCATGAACGGTTGATGCGAGAATGGTGCTAAAAAGTGGAAGAGATGATTTCATAATAACTGAGCCTTAAACATTCTGAAGCATCAACTGGGTGAGGCGCGATAGTTCTGAATAACGCGCAAACCTTGGATCTGCCGGAGTGAGCCGCGTAATCAGCATAAGTATTTCTTCGGCCAGCTCCAGATCTTGTAGTGGTAATGCGCTTTTTTGCGCTCGTTTGAGCAAAGTCTGCACATGGTTCAAATTAATATTAACATTGTTAGGGGCATACTCAGTAGCTTTGGCAAAAAATTCAATGGCTTGATCGAAGTCCTTAATGGTAAAAAAGTGAATAGCCTTATTATTGTACTGATTAGCTTTTTTACTATTTGCAATAAGATCTTTATTTGTGGTTAGCTTGGCGGCTTTACGAATAAATTGGGGATCGTCAAAATATTGCTCAACGGCATCTTCTAATATGCACTCTGCTAATTCTGTCTGCCCTAATTGCTTAAGCGACTCAGTGATTTCTATACTTTCAGCTGAGCCAATATGCTCTTCAATACGATCATAAATTTTATTAGCTGTCGCCAAGTATTTTTCTACTTTTTTTTCGTTTTTAGTCACTGAACTAAAGTCTGCATGTGCGACTGCACTTCGTAATTGGATAGCTGGCTGGGCTTTAAACCGAGAATCCAATTTAGCAAAAGTAGATTCAGCTTCTTCTATGAGTTTTTTGTATTCATTGCTACTATTATTATTAGTTTTTAGTTGTAAACCAATTGATTTGGTGAGTTTGATAAATTCATCTGGCGTTGCAAATGCCGAGTTTTGTCCGAATTTAACTGCTTGCCTAAAAGCATTGGCCATAGTTTCTATATCATCATTTTCTTCTGCAATCTCACCTAGTAGCTTTTGTCTGTTGAGAGCCTTTGGAGAACGTTTTACTGCTTTTAATAAGGTTTTTTGTGCTTCAATTGGCTGGCCTAATTCATGTTGAATTTTGGCTAGCCAATCGTAACCCTCCAAAACCATTGGAAACTCCAGTGTCATATCGTTGAACAATTCTGCGGCGCGTTGTGGTTCATTTTTAGCATAAAAAATTTCACCCACACCCAACATAGCCCAAGATATAGGACGCTCATTAACAATTTTTGTGGTTAATTCCAGTGCCTTATCAAATTGTTTAAGTGCTTTCAGGCACTCAAACTTATGTCTCAGGCAGGCCATTTTAAATTTTGGAGACTCAATAATTACTTGCTCACAAAGTGAGATGGCTTCTTGCCATTGTTTCTTTTTTATTAGCCTGACTATAGGAGCAATAATCTCTTTTTTTATAATCGCTTTGTCTAATCGAGATTTTAAAATGTTGTTGTTGAAAGGTTTGGTTAAATAGTTATCAGGTTGAAATTCGATAGCACCCATTACCATGGCAGTTGTATTTTCTGCGGTTATCATAATAAAAACGCAGTTGCTTTTTATCAAATTAAAGCGATTAAGTTCTTCTAATATTTGTTGCCCATCTTTAGAGTCTCCGAGGTTGTAGTCCGACAAAATAATATCATACTTCTTTTCTTTACAAGCCTGTATAGCATCTTCGCCATTATAAACCAGTCGAACATCGCGACAGCCCATCGAACTAACCATGCCTCTTAGTGCTCTACCAAACTCAGCAAAATCTTCAACGATTAGTACTTTATGGGAGGTTTTGACATTAACAAAACTTGATCTTGCATTCTGTTTCTTAAACTACCTACAATTATGAACAGCCAACGGAATGGCAAAATTTTGACTATTCTTGGATAATATAAGAAGTATAGTTAGAATATCTGAAATTTACCGGAAATTTAATAGCTTAAAGGTCAATTTATGTCTGCAAAATTAGGCGAAAAACTAACCATTGCCATTTCATCTAGAGCTTTGTTTGACTTGGATGAAAGTCATGAAATATTTGTTAAGCAGGGAGTGGAAGCTTATTCGAAATATCAAATTGCAAATGAAGATACTCCTCTTGAACCTGGTGCAGCCTTTACATTCGTAAAAAAACTACTGGCTTTAAACGAAGAAAAAAAGGATAACCCTGTGGTCGAAGTCGTTTTATTGTCCCGAAATAGTGCCGATACTGGACTCAGAATTTTTAACTCTATTAAGCACTATGGATTAGAAATAAGCCGCGCAGCGTTTTCAAGTGGACGCAGTCCTTATCGCTATGTATCAGCATTTGCATCTAATTTATTTTTATCGACAGATCCCAGTGATGTAAGAGCGGCATTAGAAGACGGTTTTGCAGCTGCTACTATTTTACCTCGACCCAACCGTTCACAAGAGGCTACGCGAGAGCTAAGGTTTGCATTTGATGGTGACGCTGTTATTTTTTCTGATGAGTCGGAGCAAATTTATAAAAAACAGGGATTACAAGCATTTACTGAAAATGAAACTGCATCAGCGAATAAACCCATGGACGGCGGGCCATTTAAAAACTTCTTAGCCGCATTACACCGCTTACAAAGAGAATATACCGTGGAATCTTGTCCCATAAGAACAGCTTTGGTAACTGCTCGTTCTGCTCCGGCACATGAAAGGGTTATCCGTACTTTGCGAGAGTGGGATATACGCATCGATGAAGCATTATTTTTAGGTGGACTTCCAAAAGGACAGTTCTTAAAGTCTTATGGTGCAGATGTGTTTTTTGATGACCAGTCTACTCATTGTGATGACGCTGTTGAGCATGTTGCGACAGGACATGTTCCACATGGAGTAGCTAATAAATTAGTTGATTTGAAGGAGCCTTGATAGTTTGTCGAGCTCCTGTTTGTTTTTGTTCTCAACGGTTTTTCTCCCCAATAATTTTATCTCGTAAACAGACATTAGAAAATCAGGATGTTGAAAATGCGCTTGGTTTTTGGTGTTTTTTCTTGTCGATTTTTATCCTAAATTGAGTTTTTCTATTGCTGTAAACCAAGAATAAATCTCTTTATTCTTTTTTAAGTAATTGATTTTTTATAGATTTCTTAGGCGATAAGTGAATTTTTGTAATTTTCTTGTTAATTGTAAAATTGGGACTATGCTTATAGTAATTCCAAGTTTTAAAAGCTTTAACTATAAGACGAATAAGTCACTTGGGTTTCGTACAATGAATGTTCAGAAATTTCAATTTACTTATTTTTTTGACCGGGCGGTAATCAAAATGCGGTGTATTTTTGCATCAGATTCTCTATGTACAAAATCTGGAAATTAAATGAAACTTCAACAAATCAAATA
>JAUIHB010000093.1 GCA_030432465.1 Gammaproteobacteria bacterium | reverse complement strand
GTTTGAATATTGTTCGCTCTCGAATAAAAATAATTAATAATATCAATTAGTTAGGTTATTTTTCGAGCGTAATTTGCAGCAAAATGATGACTGTCCGGAATCATTTCTCTTCAATTGGCACTGAACAGCATCAATAATTTTTCGGGGACTTTGTCTATATGGGGAAAGTAATAACTTATCATCGAGTACAGCAGAATATTCATTCGCTTGCGAATAAATATTCTCTAGTTCAGTTATTCTATGTTTGAAATATTTCCGCTGTTCCATAAAGCAGCAATTCCCTTTTGGCATTTCTCTGTTGTATTTATAATTGTTTTCACTGTTTTTCTGAGAATAGCACTTAATTTAATCAATTTTCTAGCTTGAAATAGAGGAAATAGGCCGTTTATAAGCTGTCTGAGGGAGTTTTTAACAAAATTATCTACCTTTTTAGATATTTTAAAGCGTGACTTTGAATGATCGGCCGCAGCCTCTGCTTTCCGTGCTCATAACAAACAGACGCTATTTCTGTTCATAAATATTGTTTGTTCATTATTAATGAACAGCCAAATAATGTGAACAAGCTAACCATAGGAATAACAAACCTCAAAAAGTAAAGCTGCTCACTTTTTAAGTTATTTTCACTAATGATCAATCATTTAGGACAATATAAGCCTTTATCAACAGCTCAACTTCTTGTAAAGTTCACTCTATGAAAACATCCCTTGAACACCTACCGGACAACAAACAAGCCGAGATTTTACGGGCGGTTGAGATTATCCGTGCGAAAGCGCGTCCGTCTATGATTATTCTGTTTGGTTCTTATGCTCGTGGTGATTGGGTTGAGGAGCTAACCGAGGATGGCGGGCATTTTCAGTACCAGAGTGACTATGATTTTCTGGTGGTGATGGAAAATGAAGGTTGGGCGCGCAAGGTTGAAACCGATGACAAACTGGATAACGAGTTGAGTCGTGCTGTAAAAACACCTGTCAGTTTGATTGCTGAAGATATCCAATTTATCAATCGCCGCTTAAAAAAAGCCCAGTATTTCTATATTGATATTAAACATGAAGGTATTTTATTGTTTGATAATGAGAGGTTTCAACTGGAAACACCGAAAGAGCTTTCCTCACAAGAAAGAGCGGATTTAGCCAAGCAAGATTTTGAGTATTGGTTTACAAGTGCAATAGAAATGTTCGAAACTTTTGAATTTAATCTAAACAGAAAGAAATACAGCCTTGCTGCTTTTGAGTTACACCAAACTACCGAACGCCTAATCTCAGCAATATTACTAGTATTCACCCGCTATAAACCCAAAACGCATGACCTGAAAAAACTCCTGTCACTGGTTGGCGGAATTGAATCTGAATTTCTTAAAATATTTCCCAAAGGCACCGAACACGAACGCGCTTGTTTTACCATTTTACGCAAAGCCTATGTGGATGCACGATATAATCCTAACTATCGCGCAACCGAAGCACAGTTGCTCTGGTTGGCAGAACGAGTTAAACAGCTACAGGAATTGACAGAAAAACTTTGCCAGAAGAAAATTGCGTCTTTTTGAGCTGCTTATTAAAATAACCACTCTTATACAATTTACTCAACATGAAGCGATTGTTTAACTTTACGTTTAACGTCTTCAATATTTGAAAAATCCATCAAACGCAATACTTCCTTTTCGTCATTAAAAATAACTAAGGTTGGTAGTTTGTTTATATTGAAGTGAGTAAAGTTCTGGTTGTTAACATCCAGATGAACGGGATGGGCAATTTTATATTTTTCACGATATTCATCGACTTCTTTATCGGTTGTCCATAAAAAAGAAACAACTGATTCAAATTGAATCGTCGTAAACGTTTGGTTCAATTGATTCAAAATGTGCTCCCCAGCAATACAGTTTTTACTTTGCGCTGGGCGAGACTCCGCTAAATACCAATCGCACCAAGTAGCTGAAAAATAAACCGCATGATTTCCTTTATCTGGAATCTGGATAACAGAAGGTGCATTACTCTGCTCGTCAGAAATAGCAACCGCTTCAAGTTTTGAGGCTGGCTTGGTTAACTGTTTTAATCGTTGTGATAACACCTCGTCGGTTTTGTGACCACGATGAACAACTTCGCCATTTTTGTCAATTAACACATGAAGTGGTGTACCAACCAGTCCAACCGCTTTGGCTATTTTGCCGCCAGCATCCTGTATTGTCGGCATAGTCATGGCGTACTTTTCTATCATGGTAGCCACCGCTTTTTTATCGTCATTAATATCAATATTCACTGAGAGAAAATCAATCGTATCTCCGTAATCCTCATAGGCTTCAACAAAATGTGGCATTTGTTGGTTACAAGGTACACACCAGCTTGCCCACAACTTTAAATAAATCGGTTTATTACCCAATGATTTTTCAGTGGATACCGATTTCCCAGTGACATCTTTTGAGGGAAACTGAATGTTCAGTGCCTCAAAAGCCAGCAGGTTATTTGAAATAAAGGAAAAACTTAACATCAGTAAACAGATAAAAATACAACGTAACATTTGTTGATATCCTCAAAAAATAAATTGGTTTATTACTGGTCGTTAGTAAATCGACTCAAACCCTATTCATGCTGTCCAATCTGGTAACTTCCAACTTTAGCCCCTAGACTGACTGAAAATCGGTTCCAGGTGTTAATATTACAGATCGCTAAGCTTAAATCGACGATTGATTTTTCATCAAAATACTCGCTTAGTTCCTCGCGTAAGGTGTCTTTAACTGCCCGTTCACTAATTGTCGTTAAAGCTTCACTCCAAGCCAAAGCAGCTCTTTCTCTTTTGCTATAATAAGGCGTTTCACGCCATGCGCTCAGACCATACAAACGTTGTTCAGTTTCTCCTATTGCTCTAGCATCTTTCGTGTGCATATCAATACAGTAAGCACATTGATTGATTTGTGAGACACGAATCTTTACAAGTTCTAAAAGTTTTTTATCTAATTTCTTTGTCTGTTTCGTTTCAGGTAATTCCAAGTCAACCAGTTGTGATTGAATATATCGCTCAATCTGCACTAATGGATCAATTGCTTCAGGTGCAACTTTTGCGTAATTAATAAATATCGACATTACTCTCTCCGTCATAAATAGTAACTAAAAGCATCAGCAGAATATCGAAAAGAGGCTAATATCAATTGTAAATTTTGGACATTCGGATTGTTTTATCCTGTTATTTTCATGGTTTAGGAAATAGTCATGGGAGCTTACACAATTAGTACTTATCAACATATCATTATCAGCTAAACAACCACTGTTACATCCATACTTCTCTTTGGTATACTTTGACTAAGTTGCTAATAATTTGTTATTCGTCATGCAAACACTCGCTCACCTTGGATTTAAGCGCTACGCGCCACACCCTAAGCTTCAATCATTAGTTCAATGCTATTGGCGAATAAATGTTCCGCAAAATCATGACAGAAAATTTCGGGAGTTTATGCACCCAGAGGGTGGGACAGGCATCATTTATAACTTTGCTGATCCTATTTACTTAAATAATCAATTAGTCTCTCAAGAAGCAATTATTACGGGACCGACAAGTAAAACCAATGCATTTACAGTCACAGGAAAGATTGATACCTTAGGCATTCGATTTCACCCCGGCAGCGGCCATGACATTTTGTCATTACCACTGTCAGAATTGCTTGATGAAACAATAACGCCTCAGCAAATTGCCATGGATTCACTTGGCGGCACCTTACAGGAACAACTCGCCATACAGGAGAGTGATCACAAACGAGTTGAGCTACTCGATAACCAGTTACTCTCTTTATTGAATGACTATTATCAACCAGATAATCGATTAAACACCGCTTTGTCCTGGATAAAACAACATCAGGGACAAAAGCCAATCACTAAACTCACCCATATTTTAAACCTTAGCCAACGACAACTGGATCGGCATTTTAAAATCTACTTAGGATTACTTCCCAAACAGTTCAGTCGCATCCAGCAGGTTACTTTTGCCAGAAACATTTTAAAAACGGTTCCTCAACAAACCAGCTTAACGGATATAGCCTATCAAGCTGGCTTTTATGACCAAGCTCACTTTATTCATCAGTTTAAACAAGTAGTTGGGATCACTCCGGGAGCTTATCGGAATAAGGCCATAAAAACCCAAATTTAACCCAATACTTTTTCAATAATAGAAAAACCTTTCCGTTGCGATAAAAAGCTAAAAATAGGACAACCATGCATTTTTATTTTTTTGCTTATATTGAGAAAATTTTCTGCAAGGAAAATAAAGCACAAAAAGTATCATTAACCATGCCAGATAAACGATTAATAAGTTAGGGCTATATGCTGTAGGCCAATGATTTGAAGGTACCATATTAAAATTTATAGCTTCGCCAAAACGCAACCAAGTGTACATTTGAGCACTCAGATTAATAAGAGGAACATGGAGTAAATAGAAAAACATGGGAACTTTACCAAAAACTAAAATCCATTGATAAATATTATTTTTTTCAATGATTTGTTGTGTTTTTTCAAGTAATGCCAAAGCGATAAGTCCCGGCCCAATTGTCATTAACAAAAACTGAAGTGATGGCGGGTATTTTGTTGTCTTAAGCAGTAATAAGAAACTATTCGGTTCGGTAGCCTGCCAGATTATTGGATCACCATAACCAACAAATATCCGTAATAATAAAAAGAGTAAAATACTACTAATTCCAGCAAAGCATAAATATTGAAAGCGGGAACTTTCACTGAGTAAATACCAGTTTCCAAGACTGTAACCTAAAGCCATTACGGCAAACCAAGGTATCAGAGGATACATGACAAATATTCCAAAGCCATTATTACCAATAGGCATCCAACCTTGGGTGTGTAAAAATGACCATGTAGTTTTTCCGATGTGCTCAGCCATCCAGAGATCATTTAAACCATTATGTAAGGCGATCACTAAAACGGAAAAAACCAATATCAAATATCGTGGTAAGTATATCAATAATGATAAAATCACCATTGACCAGCCAATGATCCATAATACTTGAACAAAAATGGCATTAAAGGCAAATTGCCATGAGAAATTGATTAGAGTTATTTCAAGAAAAACGATCCACAAACCACGCGATAACAAAAAGTTGCGCAGCTGCGCCTTAGAACCACATTTTTGGAGATATAAAAAAGCACTCATGCCTGATAGAAACACAAATAAAGGTGCACAGAAGTGAGTGACCCAACGCGTTAAAAACCAACCAGTATCCGTTTGAGATAAATCTGTTGGGCTAAATGGCGTTAATCCCCAAAACGCTCGAGTATGATCGAGCGCCATAATAACGATAATAAGTCCTCGTAATAGGTCTATGGACTGAATACGCTTCTTTTTATTATTCATTGGCGTCTGTCTTTAACGTAGGATATTTATATTATTTAACAAGCTCGATATGATTATTTGAGTTAACCATATATTAATTAATATCTGTACCCAAAAATGCTGTTAGAAGCCAAATTCAATTTAATTTATATCAATAAATAGATAATTCTTTCTGAGGATTTCCTTTGTAACTTCTGCCCACACAAATTAAAAACTCATGTGGGGAAGTCACCGAAATTTAGAATTTTCCTGACAAGTCAGGAATTGTCAGGAAAATTTCGACATAGTAAATAAATCTGAACTAGTTAATCAACCACCGAAAGTGCGAGATAAGTGTCCTACCAAACGAATTGTAATAATAGACTCAGGACTCATAACCTCTATTTGAGCGTCCTTAAAGCTGCCTTTAGAAAAATATGAGAAGACATCATTCGATGAACCATAATTTTCTGTTGGCATACCCATAAATGGGAAAATCATACGATCCAATTTACCGTTGCTATTTTCGTCATGATAAGCCGAGACTGCATAGCGCCCAGCAGGTAAGTTTTCGAAAACAATTTGTCTGCTAATCAATTTTGGTTCAACAGCTTGCATGCTATAGGGAGTAAAGCCTTCACGATTATGATCATTATGATATGAATGCTCGTTATCATGAATATACACTAAAATTTTTCCCTCAACGGACTCGATACCTTCAATATTGACGACTAACCGAGCAGGTTCTCCAGACTGCTCATTAATACTCTTGTGACTAAGTGAAGCACAACCGCTAACACTGAATAAACAAAAAAACGATAGACCAAACAACTTCAATTTTACCACTTTACTCTCCATCTGAACGTTAAGGCAGGTGTTGATATGAAGTTGAAAATGTTAAACTGAGTCCCCCTTTAAAAACCAAGCATTATTCGTGAAAGATACAGATAATTCGCCAATGGAACAGCATAAAAAACGACCAACAAACAAGTTATCTCAGTTGTTACAACGGTTTATCCGATATAGATATTTAATGTCTGAAAAGATCACCTTGCAATGGTCAGCCTCACAACTCATGTATGCTTTATTTGTTGCGATATTACTAGGTATGCTTGGTGTGTTTGATTTTGATAAAGTCAGCTGGATTAAGAGTATGCTTTTTTGGATATTGGCATGTAGTGCAGGAGTCCTTATTTATCCTACCAGTTTATCTCTGGGGTTTTATTGGTTAAAAAGCACTCGCTTTCATTGGGTGGTAAAGCTCTCATTCCTGTTAATTAGTGCAGGTTTAATTTTGAGCATTTTTGTCGCAACAATAGCTTATATTTTGTTTGATTGGATGGTGAGTTCCTATCAGGACTTATTCTTACTCATGACCAGCGTAGTCATTCTTGGTGGCATTATTCATATGACGTTGCTCATTAAAGAAGCTTTTTATTGGCAAATCCACCACTTTGAGTTAAAAACTGATATAGCTAGCAACACATTAACAGCAAGCACATCAACAACAAACACCTCCGAGTATCATACAATCCCATTAATGAGCAAATTACCCCAGAAAATTCAAGCTCCATTGATATGTATTGAGTGTCAGGATCATTACTTGAAGATATATACCCAGAAAGGACATTATCTGTTACTCATGCGCTTTAAGGATGCGCTAAAAGAGTTAAGTCATTATCCTGGGATCCAAACTCATCGCTCATGGTGGGTCGCCAATGAAGCCGTCGAATCAACGATTAAAGAAAATCGACGATATTTTTTAAAGTTAAAAAATAATCTGCTCGCTCCTGTCTCAAAAAGCTTTCAGGCTAGCGTCAAAGCAGCTTCACTTCTGGAGTCTTGATAACGTTACACGGATAAGTATGCAATGAGTTTTTAGCTATAATTGATACTTTTTCATGATTGGGACAAATAATCGTTTGAGTAAAAAAGCTAAACTTTTCCACAATCTTTGCGTCCCAACGGGAAGATGGCGAATGTAAATTGCGGAATACTCAATAAAAGGGCTTGCACCTCTCAAGCGCTTAAAATCTGGTGCTCCAGAGCTTGCATTAAAAACTAATCCATTATTTTCCGCATGCATTAAAGTAGCAATTAACACGAGACGATACAAACCTAGTTTTTGAGGTTTACTGGTATCGTACCCCACTAAAGGTAATGTTGTGGTTCCATCGATAGTAAAACGTCCACCAACAGCATCTAAAATCCCTTCACTATTACGAAAACCTTCCACACAAAAGTTGGGGTGAGTCATTATCATTTCAATATATTTTTCAGTAAACTGTGGATTAAGCTTAGAATACTTATTTAAATATAACTGATTATACAGCTCAATAATTCGTGGATAATCAGCAATAGAAATTTCATTGCTTCTGACAAAATTGTAAGGTGTATTTTGGAAAAGTTTTTTATCTATTTTATAATTATGGGACTTGGAATAGTCTTTTAAATTTTTAGCATAAATATAAACTTGTCGGGTAGGAAGCATAATATAACCTTGCTTCATGAAATCGACAATAAGTTCAGAATTTGAAAAATAATTTAGTGAACGAAAAGCAATAGCACTACTTGGGTATTTTTCAATTAAAGATTCCGTCAGTAATTTAAGATCGCTCTTTTGCATTGCGTCAGGATATAAGTTAGTAGAAAGCATCCAGTTATTTACATGAACAACTTGGTTGATTTTGTATTTTTTTAATGTGTTAGCAATCAAAGGAACAAAACTTGACAGTATAGTTCTTAAAAAACGGTTATCTAACTTGTTTAACTCTTCCATACAATAAGGAACAAGCGCTGTATAGGGAGAACAAACATAGCTATTTTCATATTCTCGAAAATTTATCGTTGTGGGCAGCTTCACTTTATTTGATAATAACTCATCCACAACCTGTGTCTGGATATTGGCAATCATTGATGATGAATCATTGGAAAATGCGTTGATGTAACATTCAACCGCATTTTCAGGCTCAATAAATTGACCATTATGCAACTGAGAAATATTACTATCAGGCGATTTTATCACTAAGTTATATCCTCACCATCCCACTCAATATCAAAAGTAGCAGCTTCACGGATTGAAATACGTTTTTTTATAGCAAGATTGAGCAGTTCAAAAAAAGATAGAAAAGTATAAATAATATGTGACTTATCGTTTTTCTTCGAAATCACATCGGTTGCTTTTAGATAATCTTGCCAGCACCGTTTAATATCACCTTTAATAAGTGCTTCTGGTAGTGCTAACAGCAACATAGCTGAACTAACCATTTTGGGTGTTCGTTTGTTTGAGTCATTACGCGCAGGTATTGGCTGTTGAAAATTCATTATTTTTTTAGTATTACTTTCAGCAAAAAGACTCCCTAGGTCATTATTTTCTAAAAAGTGAACACCGCTGGTAGTTCTAGGATTACACTCAATAAGCGTTACTTCATTTTTATCCAACATAACATCAAAACCAACTTGCCCAGTATAGCGATACTTCAAGCAAAACTCTCGAATAAATAAAGAAATCGATTCATTAATTACCGGTTCAAAGTAAATTCCAGCTGAAGATTTAACTCGATATATAGGCTTATAGATCGATTCAGCTAAGACGATACCATTGCGAGCAACGCTATAAGAACAATGCTCTACGCCTCTGACTTTTTCCTGCAATAGAACGGGGGTGGTTTCTTTAGCTAACCATTCATCAATATTTTTTAGCGATGGATTTAAGTTAACTCCTGTACCAAAACGGCAAAACTCTCGTTTAAGAACAATTTGATCAAAATCTTTTAACTCTGAAATAGTATACTCATTCAGTAGTTGAGTCTTGGGTAAACGAATATCCAGTCCATCACACAGACTCAAAATATTCAATTTGCTATGCATAGCTTTTATCAAATTGAATGGAGGACAAAAGACCGAACACTTTTTTTCAAGAGCGTCCTTAATAAATGCAATATAAAATACTTCTTCGCAGGTTGGCACAATCACATCAATATTTTCTGTCACAATTATTTTTTCAATCTCGACCTGAAATTGCTTTATATTACGCAATGGGGAAGGTAGTCGATAATAGCGCTCAACACTATAACTATTTTTTGCTAATGGATAATTTAAAGTATCAGCCAAAATAACTGAATATCCAAAATGACTTAAATTACGTGCAATTTCTAGTGCCGCAGGTGATCTTGCACCAGTAACTAAAAACTTAATCATCAATACACATCCATATATTAATTTCATTACTCAAACATTGGTAATTTAACAATGCTTTTTTGTTTTTTTGATTTCTATTCATAGTTAAGAAATTCCTTTCAACGTAGTTTGACTATCACTTCTTAACCTTTTAATTCTTCTTCTTTTATCACCTGATGATTTTATAAAGAGATGGTATTGATGAAATGTATAGTTAGGCTCACCTACATTGAGTGTTTTCCATAGTTCAGTTAAAGCGCTTTTAATTTGCTTTTGAGTTTTTTCATTACAAGGATTAATATATACTTCAAAGTTACAAAGTGAAGATTGAACAACCTGATAATCTTTTATTTGTGGGCTTGCAGCAATTATTTTATTCCTGACAAAATCAGGAAAAACATCGACCAATTCTCCAGCATTACTTTTAAGCTGTAGTACGTCATCCATTCTCCCTTCTATCTTTTTTAAACGAGTCATAGACGAACCACACTGACATGGTCTTTTATCTTCAATAAGAACATCATCAAGTTGATAGCGAACAATCGGTTGTGTTTTTCTTCTAAAATCTGTCACTATAGGAGAGAAACGTCCTGTACTTTGATCAATCCATTGCTTTTCAATAATAACGACATCCTCATTAAGATGTAATTGCCCTCGCCTACAGGTTGAAGCTAAAAAACCTTCTGTGCATTGATAAACCTGCTCAACAGTACGATTAAAACAGCGCTGAATTTTTTCCTCGTCATCCTTTTCCATAACTTCAGCAACAGCTATCACTTTCTCTGGATGTATATCTGGTTGTAAAAATGCAATTCTGGACAATACACTACTCGGTGCTATCAGTATTGTTGGTTCAAATTTTTCCAGCTCAGAAAGGTTACTCTCTACTCCTTTCAATAAATCAAAATATTTAAACTGGATAAATAAACCATTGACGCTTTCATAAAGGTTATTATTTGCTCTTAAAAAAAATGCAATCCGCTGTTTTTTTAATTGAGTAGGTAACATTTTTCCAATGATGTACCCTGCCCATTCAGCTCTTTCAATATCCGATAATACAAACAACCCTCGATTTCCACTGGTACCAGATGATAATCCAACGGAAAAATGGTTATAAACTGGTTTAAAGTCTCGGCTATTTTCAGATTGGATCGCTATACTGAGAGCTTTATCTTTACTTAGTTGTTGGGTATTAATCGAATCGAAGTTCTCCATGTGAGTGCTTTTATCAATCACAGGAAATTCTGTTAGATTTTTATCCAGATAAGTCACATAAAATGGTGATTTAATCAGTATATTTTTCTTAAAACTATCAAACTGAGATCGTTGATATTGTTGTAATTTATCATGAGGTTGCTTTTGCCAATATTTAGCACGTATAAAGCTAAAGACAAAAGCCTTAATTATTTTATACTGAATTTTCATTATTAAATACTAAAAAGCTTTTCAAACAATGAGAAGGAATAATCTGTATATTCTTATTATTCCTGTAAAGCTCAGAAAGTTTATCTAGGGTAGTCAGGTATTGTTTACCTGAATCCATGATAAGGTGGGTTAACACATTAGGCTTACAATTTTTTATAAAGGCATCTCTTGTCCATGTTGCATCACCGATAAGAAAGGTTGGCGTTGTGGTCTGTTCAATTAATAATCCATATTGTCCCGCGGCATGTCCAGGCAAAGATATGGCTTTTAACGAACCGTCAGAAAAAATATCATATGCTTGCAAAAATGGATAGTAATGTTGTTCTAACGGAACTATCTTTGTCTCTTCAATAAATTGGCACCGGGTCTCAAAATCAGTAGGTAAAAGCTTGGGAAGATAACCTTTCATTAAACCTTTAAAACGTCCCAGTTTAGAGAAATTATTAAATGCCTTTTGAGAGCAAATAAATTCAGCTTGAGGAAAGTCAAGTAAGCCTGAAATATGATCAGCATGAAAATGTGATATAAAAATATAACGTATTTCTTGTGGGGTTACGTTCAACGCTTTCAGCTGCTCAATTAAATTTTCCTTTTGACATAAATGCATAGGAGTAAGCCATCGGTAAAAAATTTCGGGAAAGCGAGAGGTTTCTTCCGAAAAGCGTTTAGCATATCCAGTGTCGAACAACACATACCCTTGCTCTGGATGATTAATTAAGCCGACAAATGCAGGAAACTCTGCTGAACGCCAGGAATGCCCGCGCATAACCATAGCCTCTGGATGGTAACAATGCCCGACTTTCAATAGCTTAAGCATCAGTTATACACTCTGATTGAGTCTGTTCCCAAATAAGGTATTGTTTAATGGCATAGTCTAAACTATAAATAGGTTGGTAACTTAAGTCTCTTTGAATAGCATCAGTATTTAACACTTGTGATTTAGATAAAAGTCCCACGCCGTATTGAGTCAGTTTTGGTTCTGGTAAATTAAAACGTCGATATATCACTTCCAGAATATGCGCCACCTTTAAAAGAAATACATAAGACACAGGAATAAGTTTTACCTTTCTGCGACGCCCTTCAAAGACCTTATTTAAAAGAGACTTTATGCTCATAGGTTCATTGTTTGAAACATTATAAACCTGTGTTTCAAGATTTGTTGCT
>JAUIHB010000092.1 GCA_030432465.1 Gammaproteobacteria bacterium | reverse complement strand
AATGACCTCATTCAACCAATTTACTGCTGATGTGAAAATCAAGTAAGGCTCGATAAATTTTGATTGCTTGATTTTTGAGCTATCTGAGGCCTGCCTATCTTTTCAATAAATCTAGAAAGACTAAATTAACCATAATCACTTTAATTCTAATTGTTGTGTGAAGCTTTTATTCAAAATTATAAAGACTAATTTTGTGTTTTAACCTGCTTACTAAAGCAAAAATACTACTGAACAACAACTTGCTATTAGTAAGCGTGATATTTTGTTTTTCTAAAATATTTCTTTTCGAGATTTTTTGTGGTCGTTGTAAATAGCGTGCCAATTGATGTCCGAAAAGTCTTAATTATTTCAAACTAAGATTAATTTATGGGCGTTTATTTCAATTTATTCGTTTTTATTTGAGTTCCTACCTCAAAAAGCCTAAAACTTAGCTATCCCAAAATAAAACATGTAATTACTCAGGAGATAAAGAAATGAAAAAATTAGTAGGAGCATTTTTGATTATTGTTTCATTTGGTGCTGCCGCGGAAGATCAGCAAAAGAGCCTAGATAACTTAAGCTTGATAGAGAGCTTGTTTGGTGAGACACAATTTGAGTGTAATACTTACCCTCAATGCCCGCCAGCCGTTCATAACGAAGAAGGTCTTGTTTTAGAAAGTGAAGATAGAGTTTTCACTTTTAAAAAGAAAAAGCATGACTAGTTTTGGCGTACTCTGATCATTAATTAACATATTCAATTAAAACTTAGGATTTATTATGAAAAAAATTATTGCTTTAGCATTATTCTCAGTATCTTTAAGTGCAGCTGCAGCAGACTCTGAGAGTGCTCAGAACGAACAAAGCCTGTTAGATAGTCTTTTCAATTACGGAACTTTTGAGTGCAACACTTACCCTCAATGTCCACCATCACATCAGTCAGAAACGACTCAAGTACAGTCTGCCTCTGAAAGAGAAAAAGCTGTTTATACATTTAAAAAGAAAAAACATGATTAATATCTAGACTCTTAAATTTTGACTAAGCCGAATCTATTGATAGATTCGGCTTTTTTATTGCACTTTTATATATATTTATCACTGTTGATTTTTTATTTTTAACGCGAACATAAAAATATGACTCATTCAAAGCCATAAAGTTATTATGGGTTTTGGATATGAGGCATTTAAAGTCTTCTATTTTTAAAATTATTTTTATAAACAGTTTCTAATAACCTATAAAGATTGTATTTATGAGGCAATCTCATCTATTTATATGTATTTATTTCCTTTAAAAACAAATGCTTATTTTAATTTATCTCAATTTATTCGATTTTGAGTTCGGTTGCGAGTAACTTGAGTCTCAGGAGTTAACGAAAAGAGATATGTTGTTTTACGTTGACTTTGAGTAATCAAAATTAACATGTTAGCAGTTAACCGAGAGGACAGGTCAGTTGAGAGTTGTAGCGACCCAAAAGTTGAAAGAAGCAAAGTTACGTTACCCGGCTGCGCATTGGCATCTCGACGGGTGGTATCAAATTATCAAGCAAGGTGATTTTTTCTCTGAAAGTGATCTCAGAGCAACGTTTGGAGATATGCGAGGGTTTAATTTTCAGTTTAAATTCCCGATTCCTGAAACCACTTTACTTGTATACACTTTAATCAATTTCGAATCACAAGTGGCTTATATCGATACGATTAAGCCAGGACATCACTAGAGGTATAAAATAATGCAAGCAAATTTAGAACGCGCACTGCATCACTGGAATATGGTTGCACCGGTTATTGATACACCGAAGTCGCCTGAGGATTATGAAGCTTTATTGACTAATCTTCGAACCACCATGGAATTGGTTGAAAATCGTCCTAACAGTCCATTGTCAGGGTTAATCAAAGCGATGTCACGAGCAGCAGAAGAGTATGAGAAGGTCTACCTCGTTGAACAACAAGGCGGTGCTTTACATGCGCTTCGTTACTTGATTAAATTGCATAACGTTAGACAAGCTGATCTGAAAGAAATCGGTAGCCAAGGTGTGGTTTCTGAAATTTTGAGCAGTAAGCGTTCGCTGACTTTACGTCATGTAAGAGAGCTCGCTAGACGTTTTAATGTTTCACCGAATACCTTTATTGATGTTGAATAAGTTTAAGTTGTAAAACGCCAACACTCTTCAGTGAGCTTATGGAGAGTTTTGGCGTTTTTATGTGCTTCTAGGCACTGTGTAACTAGAAGTAAATGAGCGTTTTCGACTTTTAACCATGTAGTGTTAAAAATTTAATGTACATGTAAAGTAGTTGCAGTGCGATAGTTACCATATAAAAGTAATGTTAAGCATTAGTGCTAGGTGCAAAGACCTATATTAGCCCCAAGCAACTTGTAATCCGTAATCGGCTTCTAGTTGTTTTTCGATACTGATTACCTCAATAAAGATATTAAGATCAAGCTTTGCTTTTGACTCTGTTGCAAAAGGCCCCACGAGTTTTTGTTCGCGGGTTTTGTAATAAATGCCTGTGTCACAAATAACTAACCTTTCTTTTCTATGAAAGTTATCGCTGTTGATTGGATCGGTGCTTCGTTGAATGTACATAGGATGAGTCCTTTCAGTAGGTGAGCTGTAATATTGATGATAGTTTAGTTATTACAAAATGTCTGGTGGAAAAAGTTGTTATTTTACGTAAGAAAAATCTTAATAAGTGGTAAGTCATTTGCGTAAATTTTTTTATTAAATGAGATTTTTAGAGAAAAACTGGAGGCGGAGTCTGTAGTTTTTCGCTATATTTGAGGCTGTATTTTATGGTGAAAAAATACTCTCGAATCTCTGTTTTGAGATATTTTGTGATGAGATATTAATGGGTTTTAGAGATTTTATCTCTGTAAAAGTGTGATCTGCTTCACATTGAGGTGGTAGCTCATGTATCCATAAACAAAATAAGGAAATTATTGATAGGTTGGAGACTTCGGTTTGGTTGTAGATATCTTCCGATTCTTATCTTTGATCGAGAACCAACGAATTGCGTTGTCATGTTTAACTTATTACGACGCACATTTTTTGATGTAATTCTGTCGCGTTAGAGGTGTATAAAGTGTTTAGTTTTATTGGTAATTTTTTTAAGAATCGGCAAGAGAAACCGGCTGACCCTTTGCCGCCTCCAATCCGAAAACCTGTTAATCAAAAAATTACGATTAAGTATGATCCTAATTTAATGAATGAACTAGAGTCTGATCATTCAAATTTAGTTGGATTGTTCGGTCGAATTTGGTCCGAAGGCTACGAGAAAAAAGATTTTGTAGCAATGTCTCGATTAATCAGCCAGTTTAAGAGTGATTTTCAGGCACATTTGTTAACTGAAAACGTTAAATTTTATGTTTATTTAGAGCAAACGCTTGCTAATGACCAGCATAACTTGAATATTGTGAAAGAGTTTAGAACTGATATGAACGATATCGCGAATGCTGTAGTTAAGTTTTGTAAAACATACCAAGGAGACCTTACCCCACAGTTAGTACTTCAGTTTAAAACTGACTACGCAACAGTTGGGGAAGTATTAACACGTCGTGTTAGCTTGGAGGAAAAGTCGCTGTACGTGCTCTACCAGCCACATTAGCTTATATGGATGAGGGTTAGTTAAGTGAGCAGTTTAAACTTAGTAAAGACCCAATCAGTAGCACCGAGGGAATTAACGCCCAAGGAACTTGAAAATAAAATTGCAAGAGTGCTAATCGTTGGAAATGGGCCTGTCGGTATGAAGGCCGCAGAGTTATTACTCGCCAAAAACGATAGTTGTGAAGTCATTGTTTTTGGTGATGAAACAGGTAGACCATATAACCGAGTACAACTTTCACAGTACCTTGCTGGTGAAGTTTCGGAAAAAGAGCTTGTCAATTCACTTTCAGAAAAAACACACCGACTAACGGAGTGCCTTGGTCGTAAAATTGTTTCAATCAATAAAGAGCTCCGCTACGTTACCGATGATCTCGGTAATCAGATTCAATACTCTAAACTCATTTTAGCTACTGGCTCTTACCCTGTTATTCCGCAAATTGATAATGTTAATTTACATGGGGTGCATCAGTTTCGTACGCTTAACGATACTAAATCGTTGTTAATTCAAAAAAATTTACGTAAGAGCTTTTATATTGTTGGTGGTGGGCCTTTGGGTTTAGAAACCGCACTCGCTTTAAAAACACCGAATAATCAGGTTACCTTGGAAGTTAGATCTAACTTTCTGAGCTGCCATTTTAACGAAACTGCTCAAGAAATTCTTAAAGACTATATTAATGCTTCAGGCATTCATGTCATTCAAAAAAATCCGCTGAAAAATATTTTAGGCAAAGAAAGAGTTGAGTCTGTTGAGTTGACT
Source organism: Gammaproteobacteria bacterium (assembly GCA_030432465.1). Classification (GTDB taxonomy): domain Bacteria; phylum Pseudomonadota; class Gammaproteobacteria; order Enterobacterales; family Kangiellaceae; genus Aliikangiella. Next base: position 7,842 of record JAUIHB010000092.1, on the reverse strand, counting down.
GATGGACAAGTTATCTCATGTGATTGTTTGATTTTTTGTGCAGGGATTAAGCCGCAGACAAAACTGGCTAGGGACTCTCAGTTGGCGGTAAGAAATGGAGTGATTGTTGATAAGTATATGCAAACTAGTGCATCAGGGGTATACGCAATTGGCGAATGTTGTGAATTTGAGTTTGCTACATATGGAGTCGTGGCACCAGGGTTTAAGCAGGCAAAAGTTTGTGTTGAGCACATTTATGGAAACCTCGATCACTTTAAAAAGGAAGAAGCCTATGTCAAAGTAAAATTTAGTGACTATACCACCGCTTATTATGGAGAGTTGGACGTAAAAAAAAGTGAGGTTTTTACCTATTGCAATCGATTGAAAGGAGTATACAGACAACTAATGTTGAAAAATAATCGTCTGTTGGGAGCAATAGTTGTTGGTAACTGGAACGAAGAAAGTGAAATCAAATCGCTTATTGCAGATAAAAATAAAATTAGAACAAAAGATTTAAAGCGTTTTGAAAGTGAAGGGGTGTTATATCGTAAAAAAAGTCAGCGGCAAATTAAAGAGCTACCTGAAGACTACATTATTTGTTTATGTCAGGGAGTCACTCGTGGCACGCTGAGCAGTGAAATACGCAATGGTTGTCGAACTGTTGGAATTCTAGGAGAAAAAACAGGAGCTGGTACGGTATGTGGAAGTTGCAAACCATTATTAATGAATTTGCTGGATACACCAGCCCCTAATTTGGTCATGCGCCATCAAAAGTCTATCCTCTACACTTCTGTTTTATCTATATTTGCTATTATTGTTACTGTTTTTTTCCAACCACTTTCAATTACTGACTCTGTTCAATGGAATTGGCATGTGGAAAAATTATGGTTTGATCATTTTTGGAAGCAGGTTAGCGGTTACAGTTTACTAGGGATGTGCTTAATAGCAACAGCGCTTGTTTTACGTAAGCGTTGGAAACGCTTTAATTTTGGTCATGTTGATAACTGGCGGTTTGCTCATTCTATTATCGGGATGGGGGCTATTATTATTTTAATGATTCACACTGGCATGCGTCTTGGTAGTAATTTAAATTTTGTGTTAATGATTGTTTTTTTAGCTGCGACAACCACGGGATCTTTGGTCGGCGTTTTCATGGCTAGAAACCATCACTGGAGTGATTTAAAGCTTCGTAAACATCGTCTTTGGTGGTCAAGAATTCATTACTCACTGTTATGGATGCTTCCGCCTTTATTGGGCTTTCATATATTGTCTGCTTATTATTTTTAGTGGTGTAGTTAATTATTGATGAAACAAAATAATAAAAAACTCGGCGTAATGCCATTAGGGATATTTTTTACGGTAGTTATTGGCGTTTTATTAGCTTACAATTTATTCAAAGGAGATAAAACTTTCTTTCTCAGTGGCAAAACTTCACATGGACATTATCAAATTGAATTGAAATGTAATGCTTGTCATGTCGACTCATTTTCTTCAGGAGAGCAAATGCAGAGTGCTTGTGAATCTTGCCATAAAAAAGAACTAGAAAAGGTTAGTGATAGTCATCCTAAAAAGGTGTTTTTAGATCCTAGAAATGCGGAGTTGTTAGATAAGTTGGATGCGCGCTACTGTGTGTCATGTCACAGGGAACACAAGCCTGAAATTACTCGAAATTATGGCGTTACTCTAGCACCAGATTTTTGTTTTCACTGTCATGAAGAAATAGCGGAAGAGCGTCCAAGTCATAAAGAATTTGAGTTTAATTCGTGCGCAAACTCTGGTTGTCATAATTTTCATGACAATAGTATGCTGTATGAAAAGTTTTTAACAAAGCACTTTGATGCACCAGCACATAAAAAGAAACAAGCTTTGCCTAAGAGAACAGGTTTAAAACGCTGGCTTAAGAAAAATAAAAAAAAGGAGCCTCTAGTTGCTCATAGTGCTAATGTTGATGTGTCACAAGAAATGCTTCCTCAATTAGTCATTGATATCAATAATGCAACCAATGTATGGGAAAAAAGCATTCACGCAAGAACTGAAGGCAATTGTTTAGATTGTCATTATAAAAATGAAAAGGTGGTCGGTAGTTCTTTTGAAGAGAGTATAAAAGAAGGAACTTTGAAAAAAGAACATTTTCAGCTGAGTGCGCAGGATATGTTAGATAAATGCTCAACTTGTCATAAAAAACAAGTAGAGTCTTTTATTCAAAGTAAACATGGAATGAGGCTTCCTCATGGTTTGTCGGCAATGAATACGCAATTGGCCAGAGCGAATGTTGATAAACAAAAAAACATAGAACTGACTTGTCAAAGTTGCCATAAACCTCATTCGTTAGATGTGACTTATGCTGCTGTTGATGCATGTTTGGGTTGTCATCAGGATAAACATAGTCTGGCATATAAAGCCAGCCCACACTTTAAACTTTGGGAAAAAGAAGTGCAGGGAAAATTACCTTCAGGAAGTGGTGTGAGTTGTGCCAGTTGCCACCTACCCAGAGATAAAAAAGGTAGTCGAGTGGTTGTTGAGCATAACCAGAATTTAAACTTACATCCTAATAGTAAGATGTTAAGAAAAGTTTGTATGAATTGTCATGGACTAGATTTTTCTTTATCTTCATTGTCAGATTATCAGTTGATTGATAATAATTTTCAGGGCCAACCGGTAGGAAACCATAAAACTATCGAATTAATCAAGGACAGAGTCAATAATAAGTAATTACATTCATATAGGAGCAAAAATATGCAGTTTAAACTATCAAAAACAATTGCGAGTGTAGTGGTAGGCACTTGCTTAATGGGCACTGCTTCAGCTAAAGATATTAGTGTTAAAAAAATGGCTGATGCTATTTTTGCTGTCATTGAAGCTGACAGAGCTATTTATACGCAAAAGGTTGTTCATCGTTTACAAAATGAAGATGAGGTGATCGCCGCGGAGGAGCGTTGGAAGGAGGAAAGTGCTTTGCCGCTTCCTGCACAAATGTTGCGTATGGGAGCTGAACGAGTTAATGAAAAACAAGCTGGTTTTAGTTACGCGTTATTATCATCTTGGGCTATTAACAAGCAAAATAAACCACGCACAGATTTAGAAAAAAAAGCTATGGATGCAATAGCTAAAGATAAAAAGAATTTTTATGGTGAAGAAAAACTTGGAGATAAAAATTATTTTACCGCAGTATACCCCGATCTAGCTGTATCTAAAGCTTGTATTGACTGTCACAACGATCATGCGGATAGCCCTAAAAAAGACTTTAAAATTGGCGACACTATGGGGGGGCTGGTCATTAGAATTCCGGTTGATTAGATTCTGATTTGTTTCGGAATTTCTGATTTTTATAAAAATAAAATTGATTCTATTAGCAGTCAACAAGGGCTCTTTAAGTTACTTGTTGACTGTTATGATAATAATTAGAATAAAAAAAATATTTATCGTAATATATCATTCTTGAAATAAATTTGATTTTTTTCCTTTTATTAGTGAAACTCATTAATGGGATTAAAATAACGGACTAAATCACCTAAGCTATTCTTGCTTGGTTCGCTTGTTGTGAGCTGCTTATTTTGTTGTTTCCTTTTTGTTGTTAATTCATTAGCTAGCGAAAGGAGATCGGTAATGAAACCTCTTGTTATTATTCACGGTTGGAGTGATGACTCCGACTCATTTAAAGAACTGGCCAACCAAATTCAAAAATACTCGACGCGTAGCTTGACGAATGTTTGGCTGGGGGATTATGTGACTTTAGATGATGAAGTTCGCATGTCTGATATCATTAAAGCTATGGAGAAAGCATGGCGCGGAGCAAATCTTCCAACAACAGCGAATAGCTGTGATGTTATTGTACACTCGACGGGGGGATTGGTTATTAGAGATTGGATGGCAACTTATTATCCCGTACTAGAAAAAAAGCCACCTGTTAATAATTTAGTGATGCTAGCGCCAGCTAATTTTGGTTCGCCACTTGCCCACAAGGGGCGCAGTGTGATTGGACGGGCCGTTAAAGGTTTTAATGCAAAGCGGCGTTTTCAAACTGGTACCCATATTTTAAAAGCTTTGGAAATGGCTAGTCCTTACTCTTGGGAATTGGCTTTAAGAGATCGATTTAGTGCTAATGCTTTTAGTCAGGGAGGAATTCAGTGTACGGTTATTGTTGGCAATACGGGATATTGTGGGATTAGTAGTCTGGCTAATGCAGCAGGTTCTGATGGAACGGTTTACGTTGCAACGGCGAACTTAAATTGTGCAAAGTTGATGATTAACTTTCCTAAAAGTAAAGGTGTCAACTATGTTAAGCCTAAAGTTAGCAAAGTTGTTAAATCTAAGGGAGGAACGGCTTTTTTGGTGATGGATAATTATAACCACTCTTCAATAGCTGCTAAAGAAAAAACTCAATCTAATTTGTATATTCAAAAAATCATTCACGCCATAGAGCTACCTAAAAAGCAATTCAGTCAATGGCAAAAAGAATGTGAGCAAGATACTTTGAAAGTACTGAAAAAATATGAGAATAAAGACTCATATAAACATGGTTATCAGAATATGATTTTTCATGTTATTGATGACTTGGGAAATGAAGTTGAAGATTACGTTATTGAGTTTTATGAAGATTGTAATAATTGGAATGATAAAATAGCATTAAAATTTAATCGAGACGCCGTTAAAACGGTACATAGTTATTCAGATAATGAGTCATATCGAAGCTTCTTAATCGATTGCACAAGGTTGCAGGGATTGGTTAATGACATCGATGAAAGTCTTAAAATCAGTATTTCTGCGATGCCAGATGTTAATGATGATAAGCATGTAGTGGGGTATTCGACTTTTGGCTCTAACGATATTGGACAGGTTGAACTAGCTCCTCATGAGCTAGGTGAATACTTTTCACCTAATAGGACTTTAATGATTGAGATTATGTTACCCAGAGAACAAAAAGCTGAAGTTTTTGAATTAAAAGATGTTGGTTTACCTGCTGCTTAGTCAACGTTAAAAAATTTTAATCGTATCTTATGGGGCATTGTTAAAGTTATTCACAGTGCCCTTTAATTTTATAACGTCCTTTTTCATATTCCTCTTCATATTTTTGACCGCTTGTGCAGTAGTCAATGGCTTTTAGTTGTTGAGTGAGTTTTTCATGAGCAATTTCTTCCATGCGAAATTTTAAAGGCACTAAGCGATCTTCAGGATTCTCTGGTATGGCTGCTTGTTCACGGTTTCGGTGAATACGTTCACCATTGCTTTGTCTTATCATCATTTCGCGTAATGTGAGCTCATCTTGAGAGTTTAGATTTTTCAACGTCAAAATAAAAGTAAACCGTTTAATACCTTCTGGATCTGTAAAAGTAAAAAAGCTTTCTTCAAAGTTTTCCACATGTCTACTTGCGCAAGCATTAGTTAAAAGTAGTATCAGGCAAATGAGACTGGCTTTACAAAATTGAGCCAATAATTGAAGCCGATTAAAACTTAATGAATTATTTGTCATAACAACTGAATATCAACGCGAATGAAGTCGAGAGTCGATAGTATAACGTAAAATTATGCTTGGGATAAATTCGTTATTTATCAATACTATTTATTCAATACAGGAGTTACAGGAAAGGTGTAATGGATTAAACCCCTTTCCATTTGTAACTGAGTCCCCTATAATCCGCGTAAATGCTCTCGGGGTGCCGTGAAAGGTCTTTTTAATTGAGAAAGCTTTCACTTTTGTGCTGAGATTTTGCGACTGTATGTGATTTTCCATGCTGGCTTTAGATGGAATTGCCGAAAGGTGGCTTACAGAAAATAGTTGCAATGAACCCGTAGAACCTGATCCGATTAGTATCGGCGTAGGGATGAGCGAACTCTCGATGATTGGTTGTGAAATTAGAGGCAATAGCTTATTAGTTTCATTATGTTATTGATTCGAATCGCCTCGCTATGCCAGTTTATTGAAAGTGAGGACATCTTATGTACGACAATTCGATAACTGGTTCTTCTCAACAAGACCAGTCGCAACAAGATTTATCTAAAAATTCACCTGTTCATGCAATTACTCGAACTCCACTACCAGCTAGTGAAAAAGTGTATGTCAGTTCAGAAAATAAGCCTGAAGTAAAAGTTCCTATGCGACAGATCAATTTAACGGATGGCACTCATGTTACCGTTTATGATACATCTGGCGCATATACCGATCCCGATGCTCCGATTGATGTGCATTACGGTTTGGCAGATATTCGTTCACAGTGGATTGAAGCGCGTGACGATACTGAGTTTTATGCAGGAAGAGAAATTAAACCCATGGATAATGGGCATGTTGATCAAGATAAAGCTTTCAAGTTTTATAATCCCGACCTACAAAGACAGCCTCGCCGTGCTAAGCCCGGAAGAAATGTTTCACAAATGCATTATGCTCGCCAAGGGATTATTACGCCTGAAATGGAATATATTGCGATTCGTGAAAATCAGGCAAGAGAAGCTTTACAAAATGAGTTTACAACTGAAGAGAGAACTGCTCGTCTAAAAGGACGTTCCTGGGGCGCAAATTTACAGCCTATTACACCTGAGTTTGTACGTAAAGAAGTTGCTGAAGGGCGCGCAATTATTCCCGCCAATATAAACCACACTGAATTAGAGCCTATGATTATCGGGCGTAATTTTCTAGTTAAAATTAATGCCAATATTGGTAATTCTGCAGTGACTTCCAGCATTGAGGAAGAAGTTGAAAAATTAGTTTGGTCCATTCGTTGGGGGGGCGATACGGTTATGGACTTATCTACTGGTAAACATATTCATGCAACTCGTGATTATATTGTCAGAAATTCACCAGTACCAATTGGAACTGTACCCATTTACCAAGCATTAGAAAAAGTGAATGGTGTGGCAGAAGATCTTACTTGGGATGTGTTCCGTGATACTTTGATTGAGCAGGCAGAGCAAGGCGTAGATTATTTTACAATTCATGCTGGTGTGCTACTTCGCTATGTCCCGTTAACCGCAGAACGAGTGACCGGAATAGTTTCTCGTGGCGGTTCAATTATGGCTAAATGGTGTATTGCTCATCACAAAGAAAACTTCTTATATACTCACTTTGAAGATATCTGCGAAATAATGAAGGCTTATGATGTCAGTTTTTCTTTGGGAGATGGTTTACGACCCGGTTCACTGGCCGATGCAAACGATGCAGCTCAGTTTGGTGAACTTGAGACACTAGGTGAACTGACTAAAATTGCTTGGAAACACGATGTGCAAGTGATGATTGAAGGCCCCGGTCACGTACCGATGCATATGATTAAAGAAAATATGGATAAACAGCTTGAGCATTGTGATGAAGCACCGTTTTATACTTTAGGGCCTTTAACTACAGATATTGCACCTGGATATGATCACTTCACCAGTGGTATTGGGGCAGCAATGATTGGTTGGTTTGGCTGTGCTATGTTGTGTTATGTCACGCCTAAGGAGCATTTAGGGCTGCCTAATCGTGACGATGTAAAAGAGGGTATCATCACTTATAAGATTGCAGCACATGCTGCCGATATTGCTAAGGGACACCCTGGGGCGCGTTATCGTGATGATATGTTAAGTAAAGCGCGTTTTGAGTTTCGTTGGGAAGATCAGTTTAATTTAGGTTTAGATCCCGATCGTGCACGTGAATTCCATGATGAAACTTTACCGAAAGATTCAGCAAAAGTTGCCCATTTTTGTTCTATGTGTGGCCCCAAATTCTGTTCCATGAAAATAAGTCAGGAAGTCAGAGATTATGCTGAACAAGGTATGCAGAAAAAGTCAGCTGAGTTTAAAGCGCAAGGCGCTGAAATTTATGTTGAGCAGAAATAAATAAACGGTGAGTTAAACATGCCAAAGCAAACTTTTGGTATCGCGGGCGCAGGAATT
>JAUIHB010000091.1 GCA_030432465.1 Gammaproteobacteria bacterium | reverse complement strand
TCATTTTTTCTGGTAAAAACTCTTCAACAGCAAAAATATATTCTATGATATGCCCTGCAGGATGTTTAACTTGATAATTCCAGTTTCCAGTAGGTCCGCTGTTACTAAGCTTAAAGTTTTGTTGATAGAAACCTTCTTGTTTTGGATGCCAGGTGAACTCTTTTGCAACACGACTATCAGGGCGAATCAATGTAACTTGTAAAGGTACCGAAGCAACATTTTCACCATCAGCGCCTCTTAATAAACCATTAATTTCAACAGATTCTCCTGGGCGATATAAATCTCTCGGTCCATATAAAAATAATTCATGTGAAAACTGATGACGCGTATGTGTTAATTGCTCTGATAAATCTAAAGCAGGTGAAGCTAATGATAAAACAGCAAAGTCATCCGATTTTTTAGCAATAATAACTGCATCATCATCCCAACGCGATGTCTCAAAACTTCCCTGTGCGTTAGTTTTCCCTTCAGCAAGCGCCTCACCTTTTTGCGACATCACATTAATCGTGACATTATCAACAGCCTCTCCTGAAGTTAAATTCATTGCTTGAATATAATTTTTTTTATCAAAACTTCTGACATGTAACGCTAAATCTGTTAAATAAAAACTGGTTACTTGGTGAGAGTAAGGATAACTGCCCGCCGGCTTTAGCACGGCTATATAAAGCCCTGCTTTTTTCAACTCACTTACTTGATGTATCGGCAAATTAGTCGTCACTCTTTTATTTTGAGTGTAATCTAAAACGTATCTCGCACTATATGCAAGCTCAGCATACTCAGGAATTTCTCGCTCATAAATAGAATAACCTCTCAGTTGCTGACTCAAAACACGTGCAATATTAGAATTTTCTACGCGATGAAAATCAACATCAACTTCTTTAACATTAACTGATTCAACAGCAAGACCAGTCGTAATTTTACTTGGTAGCACATTTCCTCGGTTTAAAAAACGAACCGATTTTTCCAAATGTTTAGTAATAATTTTTTCATCGTAATTCTTTGGTAAGTGTTGCCCATTAATTGACAGTAGCGCCTTATCAACTCGTATTTGATAATTATATTGAGGCTTAATATGTTTAAAAAACAATCGAGTCTGACTTGCATTTAAAATCCACTTACCTTGGATTAATTGCCCTTCATGATCATTCACCTGAATATGCTGATTAAAATTGGTAGTAGCATCAACAGGTACCGAAAGAGAAATAGCTAAAACAGGTGTTTTATCATATTCACTTTCACTAATATCCAGAACACTAAAATCAGTTAAAGCAAAAGCTTTTTTTTGTGCCGATAAATCAAAAGCCACATTTTCTTTGGATTTATCTGCTATGTTGCTTCCCATTTCTGCATTAGTTGTAACCTTGTCGGTCTGCTCATTGCACCCAGAAAAAATACTAATACAAATTAAAACAACCAGAAATTTTACTGTTTTAAACATCTTCATTTTCCGTTAATCCATGATTTTTTATTGATAAATATTAGAAAACAACATTCGCTAATTTGACCTAAATCGTATAATCATCAATCTTATTACAACGGCATATGCTATGCCAAACATATGCTAATCGCTAGACTGTAACAGCATAAACTGCCGTTAATCGGTTTTAAATATGGCAAAAATATGGCGTTACTTCCAAGATTAAATTTCACTCAGCTCAAAAACCAAGCATTTAATCAGGCTCCAGACAGCAAAAAGGCGCCAATGGCGCCTTTTAAATCACACTATCTAACCATTTTTATTTATACTGATTTTTGTAAATCTTCAATTACCGCAGCTAAAAAGCGTGCAGCTTCACCACCAGTACAGGCTCTATGATCAAAAGTTAAGGATAGTGGTAGCATTTTATGTTTTGCAATGCCTCTATCAGATAACTTAAGTTCTTCGCGGAAACGCCCAACCCCTAAAATAGCAACTTGCGGAGGTGACACAACAGGCGTTCCATAACGTCCAGCGATTGAACCAAAATTAGACAAGGTAACAGTCGCGCCTTGTTGATCTTCCTGTTTCAATGAGCGCGTTTCAATCTTTTGACGTAACTCTTGAACTCTTTCGCGTATTTGATTGGCATCTTTTCTATCTGCATCATGCACCACGGGAACATATAAACCGTCAGGAGAATCAACAGCAATCCCCACATGGACGCTAGGATGTACTAAACGCTCATACTTTTCTCCATCAAACCAACAATTCAATGCTGGCTCTACTTTTGCCGCAAAAACCAATGCCCTGACATAACGAGCCAGGAAATCTTGTTTTGGCCAGGAAGTAATGTCCGCATCTTCCATTAGTGTTGTTGGTACGACAGTCGCGTGTGATTTAGCCATTCCCATAGCCATAGCCCGTCGCACACCGCGCACACTTTGCGGTTCAACACTTACCTGTACAGTCGGTAATCCGCCGCCAGTATTGGTTGTCTGCTTAACTGCAGATACACCCGCAGTAGCAGAAGAACTTGCCGCTTTATTAACATCATCTTTAGTGATAGAACCTTTCTTACCGCTTGGTGTACAACGCGACAAAGAAACCCCTAATCGATGTGCTAAAGCTCTAACTGCCGGTGATGCTTTATAATCCAGCGGATTTTCATTAGAAGAATCTATTTTAGATGTTATTAGCGCACTTTTTTCAGCCGTTTTATCAGCTACCGTGTTGCTACCTAGTAACTTTCCATCTTGCTTGGCTTGCTTAACATCAGCCTGAGTGATCTCGCCATTTTTGCCGCTACCAGTGACCTGAGCTAAATCAACCTTGAGTTTTCTTGCAAGTGCTTTAACAATAGCACTGGCAGATTCAGCGACCACTTGGTTGCCAACCTGAACTGCGCCTACCACAGTTCCAGCATCGCCAGATTTCTCTTCAACCGCTTCCACTTTAGACTCATCAGCAGCGACTTCACCATCACCAAATGAAACTAATGCCGCGCCAACTTCAATCACATCACCTGCTTGACCATGCAATTTAGCAACTTTAGCTGAAAATGGAGATGGTACCTCAACGACCGCCTTAGCCGTTTCCATTTCAACCATTGGTTGATCAACAACTAACTCATCGCCCTCGCTCACGAGCCAACGTACGATCTCCGCATCCGGTAAACCTTCACCTAAATCTGGTAGCTTAAAAATTTGACCGCCTGTTGTAGCAGCTGGTTTTGTTTCAGCTTTTTGTGCTGCCGGCTTAGCTTGAGCAGGCTTCGATTCAGCGGCAGATGCAGAACTGCTATCACCATCAAATTCAACCAACACAGCACCCACGTCAATCACATCACCTGGTTGACCATTTAATTTAGTAATAACCCCATCGTATGGCGACGGAACTTCAACAACTGCTTTAGCTGTTTCCATTTCAACCATTGGTTGATCTAGCGTTACTTTGTCGCCTTCTTTGACTAACCAGCGAACAATTTCCGCATCTGGTAAGCCTTCCCCTAAATCGGGTAAGTTAAATATTTTCATCGGTACTCCACAATTCGTTTTGCTTCTTCGACGATATGCTCAACTTTTGGCATATATTGTTTTTCTAATCGGTAATATGGCATGACGGTATCATAACCAGACACACGACCAATAGGTGCAAGTAAATTCATTACACCTTTTTCTGCAATTTCAGCAGCAATTTCAGAACCTAATGCACCAGCTTTTGGCGCTTCTTGAACAATGCAAGCACGTCCAGTTTTTTCAACCGACTCTAAAATAGTATCGATATCAAGCGGGCTAACTGTGGCCACATCAATAACTTCAGCACTAATCCCCTCTGCGGCTAACTTTTCAGCAGCTTGTTTAGTTTCATGCAACATTGCGCCCCAGGAAATTAAAGTAATATCAGTACCTTCACGATCAACAAAGCACATACCTAATGGATATTCTTCTCCATTATCTTCAATTTCATGCTTTTCAATGCGATAGACTCGTTTTGGTTCAAGGAAAATCACCGGATCTGGATCGCGAATAGCAGCCAACATCAATCCATAAGCTCTGGAAGGATTAGAAGGAATAACCACTTTTAAACCAGGAATATGAGCAAAAATAGCTTCTGTGCTTTCCGAGTGATGTTCAGGGGCATGAATACCACCACCAAAAGGTGCACGAATGACCATTGGTAAATGAATTCTACCGCGAGTACGATTACGCATACGCGCCGCATGACAAATAATCTGATCAACCGCCGGAAAAATAAATCCCATAAATTGAATTTCTGCGACAGGCTTCATTCCCTGTGCAGCCATACCGATTGAAACTCCCGCAATCATCGATTCTGCAAGCGGTGTATCAATGACACGTTTATCACCAAACTTTTGCTGTAAACCATCAGTTGCACGAAAAACACCACCATTAGCACCAACATCTTCGCCAAGAATAACGACTTCTTCATCAACGCCCATTTCATAAGCCATTGCTTTATTAACGGCTTCTATCAAAGTAATTGCGGCCATTATTTTGCTCCTCTTGCTAATGCTAACTCTCTTTGAGCGAGGGTTCTTTCTGGTAATTCTGCATACAGATTGTCAAACATAGCTGCGGGGCTATCAACAGCAGTATTAAGATAATTATCGACGGCTGTCTGTACTTCTTCCGCTAGCTCTTTTTTCATTTTTTCTTCGTCGGCTTCCGACCAAGCTTTTTTACTCTCTAAATACTTTCTCAAACGTAAGATTGGCTCTTTTTTCCAACCTTCATCCAGTTCGCCTTCTGGTCTGTAACGGGTAGCATCATCTGCTGTTGTATGATCACAAAGTCTTAAACTGATACACTCAATAACGGTTGGTCCACCCCCATTACGCGCTTTTTCAGCCGCTTTTTCAGAAGCTTCCTTAACAGCAATAATGTCATTACCGTCAACTTGAATACATTCAATACCAGCAGCAATGGCTTTTTGTGCATAGGTTTCACAATTTGTTTGAATTTCGCTTGGAACTGATATCGCCCACTGGTTGTTATTGATGACAAAAACAACCCCTAAATTCCAGATTCCAGCGACATTCAGAGCTTCATAGAAGTCTCCTTCGGATGTACCACCTTCACCAATTTCTGTAAATACACAACGTTTTTCGCCACGCATCTGCATGGCTTTAGCAATGCCTGCCGCATGTAACAATTGGGTCGCTATAGGCACGGCAATAGGGAAATCTTGTTTAGCGACTTTATAATCGCATCCGCGCTCGTCACCGCCCCAGTAAAGCAGTACTTCTTCCATAAGAACGCCATGCTGAATCATTGCAGCCTGTCCACGATAATAAGGTACTAGTACATCATCTTTTGTCATAGCAGAACCAAAACCAACACCGACAGCTTCCTGTCCTGTTGCTGCGGGATATGTTCCCATTTTACCGGTTCTTTGTAATGCATAGGCTTTTTGGTCTAACACACGGATAAGGCACATATCGCGATACAGTGATTTAACTGTATCTATATCCTGTGCAAACTGAGGTGGAACTTGCTTGCTGATGAAAGTGCCATTTTCATCCATAAATTGGAGGTAATTAATCTCAAACTTAGCAACGGTGGTCAAAATGACTTCTCCTTATTGATGAAACGCTAACCAAGACAAGCAGACTTCTGAATACGGCTGTGCATATTTTAGCGTCTAGACTGAGACAAAAACATTGCTATCATACCTAAGGACTTTTCAGTTAAGATAGGTCTGACAATCATGCGTTTTTGGTTACTTTTGTTGGGCGGGCATGATAATCCCTAAATCACTTTTTGTATAGCAAAATTAATGCAGATAGCTATAAAATCGAGCTATTTTGCAACATTTCTAAACATTTCGAGGATTTTTTAAACAGCTGTGGTCAAACCACGAAGCCTTAAAATCCACCTTAAACTTCCTATTAAAACGCTGCGCTGTTAAACTCCTGACAGAGTATTTTTCAGTCTATTTTTGGCAGTTATCAGACTGCCGTAACGTCGATTAGGATTTTCAAAATGTATTCACCTTCAAAACCTGAAGTCAAATATCGTAAAGATTACCGCCCAAGTCAGTTCCTGATAAAAAACACTAAGCTAATTTTTCAACTTTTTGACAGTTACACCGTCGTAACCTCAGAATTGACGATTGAGAGAAATCCGAAAGACCTCAATAAAGAATTATTTCCCCTTATTTTGGACGGGGACGAGCTCGAATTGGAAGCAATATACCTGAATGACGAATTACTGGCAAATGACAGTTATGAGGTAAATGCCGATCAACTAATCGTCAAAGACGTTGCTCAATCATTTGTGTTAAAAACCCAGGTAAGAATTTATCCAAACAAAAACAAATCTTTAGAAGGTCTTTATACATCTAATGGCAAATTTTGCACACAGTGCGAAGCCGAAGGGTTCAGAAAAATCACCTATTATCTCGATCGCCCAGAAATCATGTCTGAATTTCATGTACGAATTGAAGCCGATCAGCATCAATACCCTTTGCTACTCTCCAATGGAAACCCTATAAACCAAGGCCAACTTCCTGAAGACAGGCACTTTGTTGAATGGCACGACCCTTTTGTTAAGCCCAGTTATTTATTTGCTCTAGTGGCCGGTGATTTAGATTGTCTGGAAAGTGATTTTACAACAATGAGCGGAAAACCAGTAAAACTCAAATTGTATGTTGATAAAGGCAAATTAGACCAATGCCAATTTGCAATGGATAGCTTAATCGCTTCTATGCGCTGGGATGAAGAAAAGTTTGGGCGTGAGTACGACCTCGATTTATATATGATAGTCGCCGTAAGCGATTTCAATATGGGGGCCATGGAAAATAAAGGGCTCAACATTTTCAATACAAAATATGTATTAGCGAATAAAAAAACGGCTACCGATGCCGATTTTGAAGGTGTCGAACGAGTGATCGCTCACGAATACTTCCATAACTGGACAGGCAACCGAATCACGTGTCGAGATTGGTTTCAGCTGAGTTTAAAAGAAGGTTTAACCGTTTTTAGAGATCAGAAATTCAGCGAAGATATGCAATCTGAAGCTGTACAGCGCATTGATCAAGTAAAAATCATCCGTGCAGCACAATTTGCAGAAGATTCAGGCCCAATGGCACACCCAATAAGACCCGACTCTTATATTGAAATGAATAACTTTTATACGGTAACCGTTTACAACAAAGGTGCCGAGGTTATTCGAATGATGCATACCCTATTAGGTGAGCAGGGTTTTAGACAAGGCATGGATTTGTACTTTGAGCGCCATGATGGCCAGGCTGTGACTTGTGAAGACTTTATCAAAGCGATGGAAGATGCAAACCAAACAGACTGGACGCAGTTTAGGAACTGGTACACCCAAGCAGGTACACCCAAATTATCCGTTGAATTAAAACCAATTAAACCAGGGCGATTTGAGCTGGTTTGCAATCAAACTTGCCCGAGTACGCCAGGACAAACAGAAAAAGCACCTTTTGTACTACCGATTAAGATCGGCTTTTTAAACACTCAAGGTTTACCTGCTAATTTTGCCACCACAGATAGCGAAATTTTAGAGCAAGAAAAACTTCTAGTCATGACGCAAACGCAGCAGAGCTTTGAAATCATTTGTAATGAAGACACGATTATTCCTTCACTATTGAGAGACTTTTCTGCTCCAGTTAAATTAGACTTTGATTATCAAAAAAGTGATTTAGCCACTTTATTTTCAGCAGATCCTAATCCTTTTAATCGCTGGGATGCAGGACAAAAACTTATTTCTCAAATATTATTGAGCCAGTCCCCAAATGTTTTACCTGACGAACTCAACTTACTTAAAGAAGCTTTTTTGGCGATATTAAATGACGAGAACTTAGACAATGCGCTTAAAGCGCTTGCAGTACAAATTCCTGACCTAAGTAGTTTGATTGGTCAATCTGATAAAGTTGATGCCGATGCCTTATTTGAAAAACACCGCAATTTAAAAAGCTCACTCGCAAAAGAGTTACATGACAACTGGCTAAACATTCATGAAAGCATGCAATCGTTAACTCCAGGCGATCGTTGGCTCAAAAATATTGCCTTGAAATACTTAATGACTTGCGATGCCGAAAAATATTTTACATTAGCAGAAAACCAACTCAAAAATAGCGATAACATGACTGACGAAATAGCGGCATTTCAATCAATCAGTAACACTCAGCATCCACAAAAACCTGACGCCATTCAATATTTCTATGAAAAATGGAAAAATGAAGAATTAGTTATGGACAAGTGGTTTAGCACACAGGCTATGTTTGATCATGAAAGTACTTTAACCGATGTGCAAAAACTAATTGCACATGAGAAATTTTCAATCGAAAACCCGAATAAAGTCAGAGCAGTCATCAGTGCATTTGTTGCAGGTAATATTGCTCAATTCCATTCTGCTACAGGTGCAGGCTATGAGTTTTTAGCAAGCATGATTATCCAGCTCAATGCCATCAACCCACAAATTGCAGCAGGACTTGCTAAGCAATTTAATCAGTGGAAAAAATTTGATGTTAAACGACAAGCTCTAATTCAGGAACAATTAGAACGAATAAAAAGTTTACAAAATTTATCTAATGATGTTTTTGAGGTTGTCGATAAATCATTAAAAATTAAATAAAATGTTCCCTCAATAATTTAATAAACGCTATTATAGATAGATTATTGGGGGACTTGATAAGCTTTAATATGAAAAATTTACTTACTCAACTCACTTATAAAAAAATAAACTGACGTATAGGTTTTTAAAATATGGCATTAATTAATTGTCCATCTTGTAAAAAAAGAATTTCTGATAAAGCCAAAGAATGCTCTCACTGCCACTTTAACTTAATCACACAAACAACGGCCGACGGAGACTCGGCAGAGCAAGCTGCATCAAAGCAAAAATTAAAACGAATGAAGCAGCGCTATTCGTTACAAATGCAAGCTATGCTTGGTATCATATTATTTTTGCTTGGTATCACCACTTGGTATCTCATGGGAGAACGCGGAATGAGCAAACTCTCACACTTCATTGAGTTAGGCTTAATGATTGGCGGTGGGGCTTTGTATCTAATTACTCGTATCCGACTTATCGCATTTAAAAAATCCAGCTAGCCAGAAAGCAGCAGATATATTAAAAAGACTATCAGCGTTATTTTTTAATGATATTTAATACCCCAATTCAGAAAATAGCGCTTGATTGTATTCCCTATAACTTTGGCTATCTATTTGCTCTAAATCTATATGTGGATATTGATCGTACTGACGACATAACTTCCAGTAGCACTCCATATTCTCAGGATCCCAACTTAAAATATTTTCATCTTTAGGCCATTCTGCTTGCATTTCATTTTCCCATTTAATTTACATAACCATAAAATACTCAGAAAAATAATCAATAATGTGAATAAATTATTATAATTTGGTGGTGAAATCTGTCATTAATGTGTTTTATAATCAGAATCACTGTTTGAACACCCCAAACGTCATATATTAAATGAAAGGAACAATGGATGTATAACTCTCACTCTCAAAGCCTACAGCCTGAAAAAAATCAGCAATTACAAAAAGATAGCTTAGTATCGACTCATTCCCTCATCAAAAATATTTTGAGTTTACTCGTACTGACAACATTTATTTTCACTTTATCTGCTAACGCCAAGATTTATAAATGGACAGATGAAAACGGCAAAGTGCATTACTCAGATAAAAATCCTGACGAAAATGCTAAAGAACTGAAAATATCAGAAAAAAATACACCTAATATTTCTCAAAAGAGTCAAACCAGTACACAGGAAAGGATGGAACGACAAAAAAAGATGGTTTCCAGTCACTTTGAGGAATTAGAAGCGCAAAAAAAGAAACAAGCAGAAGAAGCAGAAAAACAAGCCAAGGTAGAAAAAGCCTGTAACCAAATAAAGTCACGGCGAAACCTGTTAAATCGACAGGCCAGAATTTATAGCGTCAACGAAAAGAATGAACAAGTTTTCATGTCTGACGAAGAACGCGCTAAAAATATAAAAGAACTCAATCAAGAAATCGAAGAAACCTGCTCAAATTAACCAGTAAAACAACTAACGAATATTAATCTGGAGTGGCAATAGTCTCTGTTGTCACTCCCGGTCAATTATTCTAGCTAATTCCAATTTTTCCAAACCAGCTTATCTCCACAGGTTTTACGCATAGTTTCCAGATAAGCAGCATGTTCAGAAAGCTCTTGTTCATTAGCCGCTAAAACCTTAAATGGCTGGCGCTTTTGGGGTAATCGGCGGATCCCGCTCTCATCTCGATTTGCGGTTAAATAGTCTTGCCGCTGGGTCAATGTCAAATCCGTTTGCCCACCGGTCATCGCCAGATAAACGTCGGCTAAAATTTCCGAATCAAGCAACGCTCCGTGCAGATCACGCTGAGAATTATCAATAAAATAGCGTTTACACAAAGCATCCAAGCTATTCTTTTGCCCTGGGTGCATTTGTCTTGCCAAGACCAAAGTATCCAGCACCGTACAAATATCACTAATTTTAACGCTTTCTTTTTCTAATAAATTAAACTCGTGATTTAAAAAACCAACATCAAACGGCGCATTATGAATAACGAGCTCAGCACCTTTAACATACTCGATAAAAGAATCCGCAATATCTTCAAAATAAGGCTTATCAGCTAAAAACTCATTAGTAATACCATGAACTTCCATCGCTCCATCATCAACTTCACGGCGAGGATTAATATAAACATGGAAGTGATTGCCCGTTAACCGACGATTAACCAACTCAACACAACCAATTTCAATAATTCGATGTCCGCGTGAAGGCTCAAGACCAGTTGTTTCAGTGTCTAGAATGATTTGTCTCATGTATATAACCCTTTAGCCATCCGACATTTTCTATAAAACTAAGTGTTTTGTTCTTCTGCCTTAATTTAAATAGTGCAAATGCCTTACAGTTGTTCTTTGACTTTTAGCTGCCGCTATCAATATATGCTAGACAGCTATTGTATAACTTTAATCGATTATTCAAAACTCCATTTTTGCTTTTTTGTTGGAGATTAATTTACAAGGTAATCCTAACATAATGTCTTAAATATAAGGATTACAGTAAACATTGAACATAAAACAGGTTGAAGTTGTGAATATTGTATTTCAACAAGGAAACATTACAGCAAGAATAGAATTGATTTCCACAGAACTATTCGACGTTACCAGCGGTCAAGTTAAGATCATTTTGCTTATGTTGAGAATCATCATTAAACATTATGATACCTAACACTAAAAACCAGACTATCTGTCCTAAACCAAAAATAGCTGTGGTGGCTTCAAAAAATGGGTTTGAAGATAAAAATGATAGTCCTGACAGAAGAGTCAACACTCCAGATAATCCAACTAATACTCCCCAGTAGTGCAGTAAGGCGCTATATATTTTGCTTTTTAAACCGACGTAACTGATCGCTAACACCCATACAGCACCAACAAGCTCAATTCCACCACCTAGAGCATCAACGACAATAGAAATGCTACGATGAATGACCAAAGCATCTGCTGGATTTATTGCATGATATTTTGCTAATGCGCTGAGACTGGTCAAAAAAATCATACTACTAGCAAGAACAATACAAACCCAAAGATAGCCAACTACGGTAGTAAACTTCATCAATTCTGGCGACGCTAGTTTAAAGCGCTGATAAACAGACTGAACTAAAACAACTAAAGCGAAACTAAATAAAATACCAATAACTAAGTAACCTGTAAAAAACGTATCCCGGTTTTGTATTAAAAACTCTAAATAACGCGCGGGAGTGTCGTATCCACTTGAATCCAAAATAGCGAAAAACAAAATAAATCCAAAGATATAAGTAAAAGCCTCAGTAATTGCAGCCACTCCACCCCATTTTTGTATTGTCATAATAACCTCTTATGACATGCCTAAAATTTTATAAATATCTTTCTTTTTTCTAGTTACAGTTCAACCAGAAAAAAGCTTTCTTCTTATGTGTGTAGAGTGAAGCTCAGCAATGACTTTACCTTGCTTTATAACGCAGTATTTTGCAACGAATGGCGCTAGTTATTTTGTAAGTTATTTTTTCTGACTTTTCTGTATGCGACTATTTATTTTTTGTTTAAAGGATTCTTGCTCTATAGACGTTAATGTATATTCCTGAAGCAGCCGAGTTGCAACTAGTTTATTATTAGCTAACTTTACAGCATGAAAAGAAACACGACTCATCGATGCTTCACTATCGTCAAGATCAAGATAAAGTGTTTTAATTGTTTGACCATCATCATTAACCAGCTCTTGTCTTCTGGCAATATATATTCCGTTATATATTGCCAGAAGACAAGAGCTGGTTAATGATGATGG
>JAUIHB010000090.1 GCA_030432465.1 Gammaproteobacteria bacterium | reverse complement strand
GACGACTAACCTTTTCATTTGGAGCCGCGACAATGCTTTGTAGTAAAATAGCAAAGTGATTGGCCATACTTTCAATTGTATTGTGATTAAATAAATCCGTGCAATACTCCCAAGTCGTCTGTAAACCAGAAGCTGTTTCTTCAACACAGAGCGTTAGGTCATATTTTGAAATTTGATGAGCCTGAGGATAATATTTGAGTTCCAGATCAGGCAAAGATAATTCAGCAGCATTATTATTTTCTAAAGTAAATAGAATCTGGAATAGTGGTGAATGGTTTAATGTTCTTTCTGGCTGAAGCTTATCCACCAACATTTCAAATGGAATATGTTGATGTTCAAAAGCCTCCAGTATGGTTTGTTTAGTTTGCTGTAAAAAATCAACAAAACTAAGCTTTGCAGATAAATCACTTCGCAAGACCAGATTATTTAAAAAGAAACCAATTAAAGGAGCCAATTCTGCTTGAGGACGATTCGCGATTGGTGTGCCCATGACAATATCATTTTCACCACTATAGCGAGACATCAGTACAGCAAAAGCGGCTTGCAAGGTCATAAACAAAGTGACCTCTTTAGCCTGACTCAATTGATTCAAATTCGCGGATAATTCAGAACTCAAGGTTTGTTGATAAACCGCACCGCTAAAGCTTTGTTTCTGAGGTCTTGGTTTGTCCAGTGGTAAACTATGAATAGGAGGCGCTCCACTTAGCTGTTGCTGCCAATAATCAATCTGTTTAGCCAGAGCATCCCCTTTCAACCAGGCTCTTTGCCATAATGCAAAATCAGCATACTGAATACTCAGTGGTTCGAGTGAGCTTTCATCGCCTTGACAATAAGCCATATAAAGTTGGCTAAATTCATCAACCAGTACGCCCATTGACCAACCATCAGAAGCAATATGGTGCATGGTAAACAGTAATACATATTCATTCGTTTTTAACTCAATTAAGTTAACTCGGATCATTAAATCCTGACTTAAATCAAAAGGCTGGCTCGCCTCTTTCTCAGCCCGTTGTTTAACTGCTTTTATTTGTTCTTTTTCGGTTAAATCCAATAAAGAATGAGTGATAATATTGATTGGTTGAGCCGGATTAACTTGTTGATAACCATCACCATCGGCGGTGCTATGATAAGTGGTGCGCAGAATTTCATGTCGACTGACGATTTCATTTAATGTTTGTTGTAAGGCACTATGGTTTAGCTCACCAGTTAAATGAAAAGCCTCTGCCATATTGTACTGACCAGATGTTCCTTCAAGTTGGTCTAAGAACCATAGTCTCTGTTGAGAAAATGACAGTGCTAACTTCTCATCTAAATTGTTTTTTTTAGCTATAGAATTGCGCTTAGCAATTATTTGATTAGCTCCGCTTTCACGCTCTCGAATATAATTTATAATTTGAATTTTATTTTCTGTCAAAAAGATTTTTGTTTGTGCATCGAGAACGTCTAGCTTACCTTCTAAAACCAACTTATCAGACGAAACAGATATTTTTAATCCTTGTTTAATTAATGACATTAATTTAGTTTTTATAATTGCACTATCCATTTTTTACTCTCTTAATTATTCCAACAACTTATGAAAAATGAAATTTTTTATTGTAGGCTTCAACAAAATCTATTTCAGCCTATTCTCTTGATTATATTTCCCACTTTTCGCCTGTTGCTAAATCAGCAGTAGTTCTAGATTCGGCTTCGCTCTCTGTTTCAGCGACTTTTATCAATCCAAGCCCTTGATTGAGCTCAGCTTCAGCATCTATATGCTGACTCAGTAAGTGAATCGTTTGTAAATCAAATAATTCACCAATATTTAATTTGACATTAAACTCTTGTCTAAGCTGAGCGATTTCTCGAATGACTAATAGAGAATTCCCTCCAATATCGAAAAACTTATCATGAATACTTATTTTTTCTAGCCCAAGTAAAGATTTCCACATTGCACTCACTTGTTTTTCAGTATCGGTAGTTGGCGCCACATAAGCACTTTCAGAAAAAGCTGTGTAGTCTGGTTCAGGTAAAGACTTTTTATCTAACTTACCTGTTGCAGTCACAGGTAAACTATCCATCACAACAATTGCTGCAGGCAGCATATAATCAGGTAGTTTTTCTTTAAGAGAACCCATCAGTTTTAACGATAAAACTGATGCTTGCGCGCCAATACTTGGAACAACATAAGCAACAACTTTCAGTTCCTCAGTAGAAGATTTTTTAGCTATCACAAGCGCATTAGCAATTATCGATTCTGATTTAATTTGATTTTCAATTTCACCAAGTTCAATCCGATATCCGCGAATTTTAACTTGATCATCAACTCGGCCAAGAAACCCTAAATTCTTATCATCTAACCAACGAACTCGATCGCCTGTTCGGTACATTAAAGCATCAGATTGTTCTGAAAATGGGTTCGCTATAAAACGTTCAACATCGGAAGGGTTACCATTCATATAGCCTGCTGCAATACGATCACCACCAATATATAACTCGCCAGCAACACCTCTTGGTAATAATTGCTGCTCATCATCTAAAACATAAAGCAAAGCGTTTTGATTAGCTTGACCTATTGGTAAATCGTCTTCTTTTAATACATTTTCAGATACGTCAAAAATTGTTGCGGTTATCGTTGCTTCAGTTGGCCCATAAGTATTAAATAATTTAATATTCTCAGACACATGTTGTTTCCATATCATTGCAGCGGCTCTAGACATAGCCTCTCCACCCACTACCACAGTTTTCAAGTAACTTTTTTGGATTAACGTTAATGAATATTGATCAACAGCGAGCTGATGCCAGAATGCAGTTGGTAAAGAAATAGTAGTGATTTTATGATCGATGATAAACTGCCAAAACTCCGCGCCTCCGGCCATTATTCGCTCGTCCTTTAGCACTAAAGTCCCACCAATCAGCAATGAAGCAGAGAACTCTTCAACAGAAATATCAAATGCAAATGAAGAAAATTGTAATACTCGATCAGTATCATCTAACTTATAGTCATGCTTAATGACATTAAGATAAGAGACAAGATTTTTATGAGAAACCATAACACCTTTAGGTTGTCCCGTAGAACCTGAAGTATAAATAACATAAGCAAGATGGTAATGATTAACCTTTAATTCAGGTTTTGTCTGAAGCTGAACACTTATTTTTTTCTTTAAAATATCGTCATCTAAACATAATGTACAAGCAACCTTAAGATTAAACGCTTTATGCAAAGATTTAGAACAGAGCAACACCGAAACTCTAGCATCAGTCACCATAAACTCTAAACGTTCTAATGGATATTTAGGATCAAGAGGAACATAAGCCGCCCCGGCTTTTAACACCGCTAACAAACTAATAAACACTTCAAAGGATCGCTCTAGACAAATTCCGACCGTATCTCCAGCTTTTATACCTTGCTGAATCAAATAGTGGGCTAATTGATTAGATTCAATTTCCAATTGTTTATAAGAAAGTTGTTCTCCGTTAAACTCCAGTGCAGACTTATTGGCATAAATCTTTACCACTTCATCAAAAATTTCAGTAACACAAAGCTCTTGTGTTTGTATTTTTTGGGTAGAATGAAACTGTTGTAACAGTTGTTGTTGCTCAGACTTTGAGAGCAGACTATTAGCGGTGTGACTTTGAGATACATCCGTTAAAATTCCTTGAAAAGCATTAAGATAGTAATCCGCTAAGCACTTTATCAAAGAAAGATCGTACAACTCTTTATCGTAAGTTAAATAAAATGAAAGTACGTCTTCACCAATGGCTGCTCGTGAAAAATCAACTGCCAAATCAAAATTAGTCTGTTCAAACCCTTGTGAATCTAGTAGTTCAATTGCTGAATTTTCAATCAACTGTTGATAAGCATGAAAATGTGTATAATTAAATGAGACTTCAGAAAATGTTCGTTGAGTATCTCTTTGAATGGCTGATGAAGGATAACTTCTAAACTCCATGCAGTCAGTCATTTGAGCTGCAATTGAATTGATCAATGACTTCCATGAACTTTTTTCTACCTTCACACAAATTGGTAACGCATTGAGAAACAATCCGATCCCCTGATCACCATCAATGCTCTCTGGGCGGCCATTACTAACAATTGAAGACACCGCAAATTTTTGACCACTGATAAAGCTCAAAACTTTATTATGTGCTGCCAACAATACAGATTGAAGTGGAACCCCCAGCATTTTTGCTATTTTATATAGTGGTTCTGATAACTTTTCAAAACCTTCTACCTGGTAGGTTTGAGGTGTTCTCTCACGTTGTATTTCAATAGCTTTAGTTTTTCTAGGTAATTGAAATTGCGGAGCATCGGCGAGTGATTTTTCCCAAAATGCTTTGGCTTCAGCATTCTTCAGAGCACTAATTTCTGCAGCAACAAAATCTCTAAAAATGTATTCAGGAGTAACATCTGGTAATGATTGGTTGTTCAACCTAGCTTGATAATGAAGGAACAACTGGCTAATAAACATTGAGTCACTCCATCCATCAAGTACTGCATGATGAAAGTTCAAGCCAAATTCAAAACTAATATCACTTCGTCGATAAACAAAAACTTTAAACAATGGTCCATCCCAACTAAATGGGATATTTCGTTGTTCTTCTAACCATTTCTCAACAAAATCCTGCTGTTCATCGCTATCCAGATGTCGAATATCTCCACACTCAAGTGGCAACTTAAAATGTCGATTAAGTTTAACTAATGGACGTTTAGTATTTAACAAGTAACTACTTTTTAATACTGGATGACAAGCAAACATATAATCGAGCGCTTCTTCAAAGCATGTTTGATTCCATTCAAACTTAGCGTGGAAACTAAGAATATTATGATAATCACCACCACTCTCTTTTAATTGAGAGTGATAAATCATTCCTTGCTGCAACTCAGACATAGGAAATACATCTTCATATAATGTCTGATAATTTTCTGGAAGTGATTCAACTTCCTCAGCGGTTAAGAGTTCAAAAGCTAGTAGTTCTTTAGCTAACTGATTTTCTTTGCTCAATTCAGAAACATACGGTGCAAGATCAGCAATTGTTTGATATTTAAACATATCTTTTACAGAAACAAGTAAACCACGCTGTTTAGCTTCTGACACCACCCTGATAGAGAGTATTGAGTCTCCTCCGAGATAAAAAAAGTTATCTGCTATGCCGACTTTTTCCAACTTAAGGATCTGTTGCCAAACCTCACATAATATTTTCTGAATATTATTTTGCGGTGCCGAGTAAGTTGTTTGCTGAAGATCAAAATCGGTTATTTCAGGCAGTGCTTTCCTGTCAACTTTACCATTAATATTCAAAGGCAAACTATCCAACACAACAAATGCTGACGGTACCATATGAGCAGGAAGTTTACTCTGCAGGTAATTTCTACAAGCCGTTATTAAATTATTTCTATCAGATTGGAATTCAGAACTATTGAACTCAGTCTCACAATCAATTAGTTTAATATTTTCTTTTTCAGCAACAATATAAGCGACAAGTCTTTTGCTAACCTGATCTTGATTAGTGTCATCAATTGCCACAACAATTGCTTCTGTAACAAGATTAGAAGTAGTTAACTGGTGTTCTATTTCACCAAGTTCGATACGAAAACCTCGAACTTTAACCTGATGATCTGTTCTACCTATAAACTCAAGACTACCATCAGCCAACCATCTAACCAGATCACCCGTTCTGTAAACATACTGGTTATCATTAGCAAAATTATGAATAAATCGCTCTGCACTTAAGTCCGGTTGATTTAAGTAACCCCGAGCAACACCTCTTCCTCCTATATATAATTCTCCAACAGCACC
Organism: Gammaproteobacteria bacterium; assembly: GCA_030432465.1. Lineage (GTDB taxonomy): Bacteria > Pseudomonadota > Gammaproteobacteria > Enterobacterales > Kangiellaceae > Aliikangiella. The sequence continues at coordinate 6,532 of JAUIHB010000090.1, read as the reverse complement.
TATTGGAAGTAACTCATCATGGCTATCAACGACGGCCAGAGTAACATTTGCCATAGGTCGACCAATAGCGATAACTTTTTGATTATCTGAATAATCACCATTTAGAGGTTGATAAGTTGCGAACGTTGTTGTTTCGGTTGGACCATAAACATGAATTAAGTTATTAGGTTTTCCTTGGTCTAAAATGAGTTGCACTGCATCATAATTCACTTGTTCCCCACCAAATAATAAATAGTTAAGCGAAGAAAAACAGTTTACACACTCATGAGCAACTTGATTAAGTAATGCCGTTGTTACAAACATAATAGAAATCGAATCGTCGCGTAACACTTGAGACAACTTTGTGGGACTTAGTAATAATTCTTTTTCAATATAACTTAATGTTGCCCCATGGCACCACGCTCCCCATATTTCAAATGTTGCAGCATCGAAAGAAGTGTTAGCCGCTTGTGCAATGTTGTCATTTGAATTAATTTGAACATAGTCAGTATCAAAAACTAATCCAACAACATTTTCATGTGATACCATGACACCTTTAGGTACTCCAGTAGAACCTGAGGTGTATATAACATAAGCTAATTGATTAGGATTAAATACAAAGTTTTCTGCCCTCAAATTAGTCTCAGGATATTTTGAAAATAGTCTTTGTCTTAAACTATAATCAAGTGGTAAGACTTTTAAATCATCAAAAGGCATTTCAGCCATAATTTCACTATGAGTTAAAATTATTTCAACGCCTGAATCTTCAAGCATTAATTCAATACGTTCTTCAGGCAACTCAATATCAATGGGTACATAAGCGCCACCGGCTTTAATAATAGCTAAAATCCCGACCATCATATCAATTGAACGAGGAAGACAAAGAGCTACCAATTTATCAGGCTCAATGCCTTGTTGAACAAGATAATGAGCTAGCTGATTTGATTGCTCATTTAACTCTTTATAGGTAATTGTTTCTTGCCCATACTTTGCGGCTATTTTCCCAGGATTCAGCTCAACTTGTTTTTCAAACAACTGGTGTAACCCTTTATCTCTTGGATAAGCTAACTGTGTTTGATTCCATCTTAGAATTCTTTGTATTTCACCTTCATCTATTAATGAAAGAGCTGAAAGTTTTTTGTTCGGTTCATTTAAAATACTTTTGAGTAAATTTGAATAATTCACAGCGAACCGCTGAATTGTTGTTAAATCAAAAACATCCCTATTACATGACCATACAGCTACTAGCTGTCCCTCTATATCCGTAATATGTAAACCAAGATCATAATCAGGTGTAACACTTACACCACTTTCCTTAAAATGCTCTACAGACAAACCAGGTAAGTCGATTTCACCTTGATCAAAATTCTGAACAGCAAAAACAATTTGATATAGCGCGTTACAGCTCAAGCTTCTTTCTGGCTTTAGTTGTTCGACGAGCATTTCGAATGGAACATCTTGATTATCAAATATTTCCAGCAGTTTGTTTTTATTTTTTTCTAACAACGTTAAGAATTCAGGATCACCATTAAGATCGCTTCGAAGAACAAGCGTATTAACAAAAAAACCTATTAAATTTTCTAGTTGCTTATGCGCTCTGCCAGAAACCGGAGTTCCCATCACAATATCATTTTGATTACTATAGCGACTAATCAAAACTGCAAAAGCGGTCTGCATAAACATGAAGGTTGATACTTTTTGTTTTTGACAAAAACTTTTAATACGACTACTTAGATCGATAGTTAATTCATAATAGAGCTCATCGCCTTTATAACTTTGTTTTTCAGGTCGTTTTCTATCCAAAGGCAAACTATGAACAGGTGGGATGGATTTTAGATAAGAAAGCCAGAAATCAATTTGTGGTTTCATGCTTCCATTTTCTAACTGAGAGGTCTGCCACAGGGCAAAGTCAGCATATTGAATGGCTAATGGTGCAATATCAGTTTCTTTATTTAACAAGAAGGACTGATAGAACTTGCTTAATTCAAATGTAAAAATCCCCATAGAAACACCATCGAACGCTATATGGTGTGTAACTAACAATAAGGCCCATTCCGTAGATGATATTTCAAACAATGTCACTCGGAGTAATACATCTCTCGACAAATCAAATTTTATTGCTTGTTTTTTTGCTACTAATGATTCAATTTCTTTTAATTGAGATTCAGGAGTGTTCGACGTTATTTTTATTTTTTCAATATTAAACGGACTGCATTCTTGAATAATCTGATAAGCATCGCCATCTGATTCAATAAAATTTGTTCTTAAAATTGGATGACGCTCAATTAAATTATATAAAGCAGCCTGCAAAGCTTTTTCATTTAACTCTCCTTGTAATTTAAGCAAACAAGGAACGTTGTAGTGTTGACTACCACTAAGCTGTTCAATAAACCAAAGGCGTTTTTGTGAAAATGAAAGAGGTAATTTAGCTCCAGCATTTGATATAGCAGGAATCAAAGCAGTGGCTTCTGATTTATTTTTACTTTCAATTAATTTTGCTTGAGAAAAAACATCAATATTTTCAAAAAGCTCTTTAAGTGTCACCTCTACTTCAAAATGCTCTTTGATTAAAAATTCCAAACGCACCAAAGTAAGCGAGTTACCACCAAGTTCTAAAAAGGAATCTTTAGTACCTATTTTAAATTCATTTACAGAAAGAAGTTCAGCCCAAATATTTCTTAACCCGATTTCAGTTTCTGTATTAGCATCAACAAACACACTCCGACTTGATGAGTTTTCAGGTTTTGGTAAAGCAGCTCTATCAACTTTTCCATTTGGTGTGGAAGGTAGGCTATCCAGTATCGTGAACACAGAGGGTATAACAATATTAGGAAAATGTTCTTCAAGCCAGCTCTTAGCTTGTTGAATAAAAACGTCTTCATCATCGATTTTATTTTCAGGAATAACATAAGCGATTAATTTTTTATCAATACCTTCACCAAAGCTCATGACATAAGCTTCTTTAACTAATTCATGAGCTAAAAGTGTATTCGCTATTTCAGCAGGCTCTACACGCACACCAAATATCTTAATCTGGTGATCAATCCGCCCTAAATACTCAATATTTCCATCATCTAGCCAACGAACCAAATCACCCGTTTTGTATAGACGATCTGTAGGATTTTTCGAATAAGGATTTTCAACAAACTTTTCTTTTGTCAGCTCAGGACGGTTCAAATAACCATTTGCTAAACAAACGCCCCCGATATGCAACTCTCCAGGAACCCCCGCAGGAAGCAAATTCATATCTTTATCCAAAATATAAGTTTCACAGTTCCCTAAAGGTTTCCCCATGTGACAGACAGCTTGCCCAGGGTGATATTGTCCCGAAGTCACTAATACTGTTGCTTCTGAAGGACCATAAGCATTCAAAAACTTCCGTCCATTAGACCATTGCTCTGCATGAGCCTGAACAACAGGATCCCCGCACACAACCATGGTTTTAACACTACTCCAGTGTTCTTTTTTTAATAATGGTAAAACCATAGGAGAAAGAGTTGCATGAGTTAACTTTTCAGTTCTGACATATTTATCGAGTAAACCTGGAGTGCGTACAATTGTTGCTGGAAGTAAATGTAACTCTGCTCCGCTACATAAAGTAGTTGCCCACTCAGAAGTTGCTACATCAAAGGATAAAGAAGCAAATTGCAAAACTTTACTGTGTTTATCAATTTCAAATTCATCTACCAGTTGCTTTGTCATGTTAGTAAGCCCGTCATGAGCTAACAATACGCCTTTAGGCAAACCGGTGGAGCCAGAAGTATAAACAACAAAAGCCAAGTTTTGAGGGGTTAAGCCAATAGATTCTTTTATTATATTTTTGTCCGAATAAGCGCTCAAAGTATCAATGTCTTCTAAATAGAAAATATGTTGTACCTTAACGGCATTGGTAATATTGAGTTGTTTTTGTGTCAGCAAAATGGATACTGATAAATCATCTAACATAAAGTTGAGTCGTTTTTCAGGATAAGCAGGATCCAATGGCGCATAAGCTGCACCAGATTTTAAAATACCTAAAATACCGACCATGGTCTCCAACGAAGACTCTACCAACAAACCAACTATCGAATCAGGCTTAACACCCTGCTCTAATAAATAGTGAGCAAGTTGATTTGCTTTTTGATTAAGTGTTTTATAAGTTAATTCACACTCATTAAATCTGACAGCTATCGAATCAGGTGTTTTACTAGCCTGTTTCTCAAATAGCTCATGAATACACTTATCTTTTGCATAAGGAGTAGAAGGGCACTGCCACTCTTTCAACTGCAGATTCTTTTCTTGCTCAGTTAAAAGTGGAATATCTGAAATTTTTTCACAACTTGGAAAAGTTATTAAAATATTTTTCAAGTGTAACATTAAGCGTTTAATACTAGATTCAGAGTAACGAGCAGCATCGTATTTCAAGTTAAATCTCAGATTTTCTGAAGGAATAATTTGTAACGTAATACTATAATTACTTTCTTCCTCACTCAAAATTTGTTCATTTGCCAATATTTGCTTAGATTGTGATTTAAGTAACTCATCAACTGGATAATTTTCGAAAACAACCAAGGTATCAAACAAACTTTGACCTTTAGCCAAACAACTTGCTTGTTGAATTTCTAAAAGTGGTAAAAAACCAGCTTCAACTCTATTCATACTTGCGTAATGTAATTCTTTAAGCCAGGTATCAACTGACAGTTCTTTATTGATTTCAACAACAACTGGTAATGTATTGAGGAAAAGTCCAACCATATTTTCAATGTTAGAAATATCTTGAGGGCGACCAGCTACAGTTTCACCAAATGCAATACAAGTATTACCACTGTAACGATGCAATAAATAAGACCAAGCAGCCTGAATAACTGTGTTTAATGTGGTGCCACTATTTTTGGCTAAATTTATCAATGCATTTTTTTCATCTTTAGCTAGCAGCAGGACTTCTTCTTTCTGCTCATTTTCCTTCTGCAAATTCTGAATTTCAATACCAAGCTGAGTTTGCTCTTCTAATGGTTTCAACGTTTTTACCCAATAGTCGATTGAAACAGCATTATTTTTCAGGTTAAGCCATTGAATATAACTTTGATAAGAGTTTGTTTTAGGTAAGGCTATAGGCTGGTTGTTTTTTAAATTAATATAAATCTGAAAAATCTCACTCATAATAATAGCTACGGACCAACCATCAATAAGCGCATGGTGGCTAGACCATAAAAAGTAATAAGTTTCATCCGGTTTTTTGAATAGTGATAAATTTAGTAAAGGTGCTTTAGTTAAATCAAAACCTTTAGTCTTGATTTGTTTTCGATAAGTGTCAAAGCATGATTGCCAGTCTTGGCTCTTCTCTGACCAATCATACTCAAACCATGGCAATTCAACGAACTTATGAACAATTTGTTCGAAAGCTTGACCAATAAAGGCACTACGAAATACATCATGCCTTTGCAATATTGTTTGCCATGATTGTTTAAAAATACTCAAATCAATTTGTGCATGTAAATCAAATGTTATTTGAGTGATATAAGCAGAGCTTTCTAAGCTAGTGTGGTAAAGCATACCTTTCTGCATAGGTGTTGCGGCGTATATAGCCTCAATATTATCCGGCCTTACATTTAGTGAATCTAATTCTGATTGTCTAAGGCTAGCTAATGGAAAGTCGCTTGGCGTAAAAGATTGTGTTAGTTGTTCCTCGCAGTGCCTGATGATTTTGTCCAAAGCGGACTGAATTGATTCAGCAATAAAAGCTATCGTTTTTTCCTGATATACCAGCCCATTATAATCAAGCATGATTTTTAAACCATCCTCAGTCACCATAGCATTAAAATCTAATAAATATTCTCGATGGCGCTTTGGACTCACATTGTTGTCAAGACGCATATTAACTAATTTAAATTGCTCAGCAGAATTTTCTAGTTTATTAACCTGGCCTAAATAATTAAAACAGATATCAGACTTGTTACCTTGACTCGCTTCGATTAATTCTTCTGACTTAACGATTTCAGAAAGGATAGAAAAACCCATTCCTTTATCAGGTACCAAACGTAGCTGCTCTTTTATCACTTTTATTTTTTCAGCTAAGCTATGCTTGTTATTGCTACGTAAAACAACCGGATAAAGACAGGTAAACCAGCCAACGGTCTGGCTTAAGTCCACATCGAATCTAGCACAATCTCTACCATGACTTTCAAGATCAATACGGAATGAATCATGCCCACACCACTCATTCAAACCGATCCAGACAGCCGTTAATAACAGCTCCTCAACACTGGTTCCATAAGCGTGACTAGTATTAGTTAATAGAGCCTTTGTCAACCGATTCTCAAGGTAAATTTCAGAAGTTTTGGAAGTGATAATACAATTGTTTTGAACTTCTCTATTATCTACAGGAAGCGGAGCAACAGGCAGACTATATTGCGATATCCAGTATTCCTCATCAGCTTTTAACCAGATAGCACTACAGCTATCGACTAATGCTTGAGAAAAAGATTGCAGGCTTGTTGTTTTCGAACCAAGTCTCACTTTCTCACCCAACTCGAGCTGGCTATACGCTTGGTTAATATCGTCAATGATTATTCGC